>CALPKD020000129.1 GCA_943324055.2 Chitinophaga pinensis | reverse complement strand
TGAATGTGAACGCTTGTGCGCTTGTATTAAGTTTGCATCCGCACCTGATAAGCCCAACGCATCTACGCCTAAGGCTTGTAATTGTGCAACAATATTTTTATTAATATACCCAGCATAAACCATGGTAACAATCTTCAATGTTGCCGCATCGGTAATTCTTCGTCCATCTATTATCTTTTGATCCACTCCTAATGTAGCTGCTAACTGAGTTGCTAATTTCCCACCGCCATGCACTAAAATAGCCTGGCCCTTTACTTGCGCAAATGCCTGCAAACATTGTGTTAACAATGCAGGATTGTCCACAATGTTCCCTCCAATTTTAATGACGTATAATGATTCCATATGTTGCTTACTCGCTTCCATTTATATTACTGTATCGATCCTAGTATTTCCGATAAAACTGCCTGTGCTGCCCAAACTCGATTAGATGCCTCCCTTGTCACTAAACTATTCGCACTATCCAAAATAGCATCACTTAACTCCACATTTCTCCTCACAGGCAAACAATGCATCACTTTAGCATCATTTGAGGTGGCTAATTTCTCAGGAGTCAACATCCAAGCTGCATCTGTACAAAGTACTTTCCCGTATTCACTAAAGCTACTCCAGTTTTTTACATATACAAAGTCCGCGTCCTTTAAAGCAGCGTCCTGGTCATTCGTAATAGTCGCGCCATTTGTGAATTCGGTAGCTAATTCGTAGCCAATAGGATGTGTGATTACAAAATCGGCTTCACCCCATGCGTTCACCCATTCACTAAAACTATTAGATACGCATTGAGGAATCGATTTTATGTGGGGCGCCCAGGTTAATACAATTTTAGGTTTCTTGGCTTTAAAAGACCCACTCAAATCCATTTGCTCCTTAATAGTTATAATATCTGTTAAAGATTGCAATGGGTGCAATGTTGCACTTTCTAAACTTACAACAGGGATACCAGCATATTTAATAAATTGTTGGATAATATTTTCACTATAATCAGTTTGCTTATCCTGTAAACTTGGAAAAGTACGGATACACAAAATATCAAAGTAATTACCGAGTATAGGAGCAGCGTCTTTAATATGTTCAACAGTGGTGCCATTCATAATAGCCCCTTCGGTAAATTCAAGTGCCCACCCTTCCTTATCCACATTAAATACAATGGGTTCCATACCTAAATTTTGCGCAGCTATCTGTGTACTTAATCTAGTTCTTAAACTTGGATTTAAAAAAAATAAACCAATGCGTTTATTCGCCCCTAAGGTTTTATCCATAAAAGGCTGTTGTTTATAATCCAATGCCTTTTTAACAAGTGCATTGATATTGACCACATCCTTCACTGAAATAAATTGTTTCATATAATAATTTTAAGCGGTCTTTGAAAGTTGTTGAACCGCTTTCTGTAAGCCTTCTAAAAATAAATCAATCTCCTGCATCGATACCGATAACGAAGGCAATAATCGAATCACATTTGGTTTTGCTTCCCCAGTGAAAATTTTAAACTCATTTAATAATACCTTTTTGATGTCCTGCAAATGATCCTCCATTTCAAAGCCAATCATTAACCCTCTACCTCTCACTGTTTTCACTCCTAGCGTATTTTTTAATGCAGCTATGAGGTAAGCGCCTTTCTCGGCAGCTGCTGGTAATAAATTTTCCTTTTGCATTACTTCAATAACTGCTAAGGCCGCCGCACAAGCCAATGGATTGCCTCCAAAAGTAGTACCTAGCATACCAAACTTAGCTTGAATATGTGGTGCAATTAAAATACCGCCAATTGGAAATCCGTTCCCCATCCCTTTAGCCATTGAATAAATATCTGCATTTACACCGGCATGGTCATGAGCAAAAAATTGACCCGTTCTTCCATATCCACACTGAACGCTATCCGCGATATATACCGCACCATACTCGTCACAATTATTTCGAATGGCTTGTAAAAAAATATCACTTGCCTCATAAATGCCTGCTACTCCCTGAATACCTTCAACGATGACTGCTGCTATTTCATTTGCATTTTGTGCAAAACAAGTTACAAGTGCCTCCACATCATTCAAAGGTAAAAAGATAATATTTTCAGTCTCATTCACTGGGGCAATGATACTTGGATTGTCTGTAGCTGCGACGGCTAATGAAGTCCGTCCATGAAAAGATTTTTTAAAGGCAATTATTTTTTTTCTGCCCGTATGAAACGATGCTAATTTTAATGCATTTTCATTTGCTTCTGCTCCACTATTGCAAAGAAACAATTGAAAATCTTTTTTACCACTTATCTCATTTAATGCAGTTGCCAATTGTTCTTGAATCGGCATTACTACCGAATTTGAATAAAAGGCAATAGCGTGTAATTGATCCTCGATACGTTTTACCCAATGTGGATGCGTATGGCCAATACTAATTACGGCATGTCCTCCATACATATCTAAATATTGCTGGCCCTTATCGTCCCACACATGACTACCCGCTGCCTTAGTAATTGCGATTGGATTTAACGGGTATACTTTGAATAGAGACATTAGTTATTTATTATAAGTTAAAAGTAGTTTGCCTTAATTTGTAAGCCTGTTGTTTCAGTGAATCCAAATAGTAAATTCATATTTTGAACCGCTTGACCCACTGCTCCTTTTAATAAATTATCGATTACAGAATGAATCGCTACTTTATTTCCTTGTTGCTCAATATGAATTAAACATTTATTGGTATTCACTACTTGTTTTAAATCAATATTATTTTTTGAAACATGCGTAAATGGATGCCAGTCATAAAACTGTTCGTACAATGCGTATAAATTTTCCAAGGACTCATTGGTTTGCAATACGGATGTTACAAATATACCCCTTGTAAAATCACCCCTCCATGGAACAAAATTTACTTGTGGCTTTTCGTTTCCTTGTAACAATTGTAAACTTTGTGTTATCTCATGCAAATGTTGATGTTGCAATGTTTTATATGCCTGTATATTGTTTTCCCTCCAGCTAAAATGACTTGTCAATGACATTCCCTGGCCCGCTCCAGTAGACCCCGTAATACCTGTTGTATAAACGTCTCCTAATAACCCCTTTTGAGCAAGGGGCAGCAAGCCTAATTGAATCGCCGTTGCAAAACAGCCAGGGTTGGCTATATTTTGTGCTGACTGAATCGCTGCTTTTTGTAACTCAGGTAATCCGTATACAAATTTTCGATCTCCCAAAGTATCATTGCTTGTTAGTCTAAAATCCTGAGACAAATCAATGATTTTGATAGCTGCATTCATTTCATTATCCGCTAAAAATTGTTTTGCAGCACCGTGCCCTACACATAAAAACAAAATATCAATCGCTTGATCTATTGTTGAAGCAAATGTCATTTGAGTATCGCCCACTAAATCCCCGTGTACACTACTCACCAAAGCACCCGCATTACTTGTACTATGCACAAATGAAATTTCAGTATTAGGATGGCGCAATAATACGCGTATTAGTTCCCCACCCGTATATCCTGCTCCCCCTATAATTCCAACTTTAATTAATTGTGACATAATAATTGTTTATGCTTATTACTGATTCGATTCCTTGATATTATGATAGATGCTTGTTTGATTGCCGAATATTTTAGTAAATCCTCTTACATCCTCCCCACTCCAACCTGTATTCATTTCTCCATACTTTCCAAATTTATCACTCATTAAATCATTTGGAGATTCAATCCCAATAATTTGAAAACGGTATGGATTCAGTTGTATAAACACCTCTCCAGTCACTTGCTCCTGCGAATTAGTTAGATATGCTTCAATATCACGCATTACAGGATCTAATATTTGACCTTCGTGCAACCAATTACCATAAAACTGAGACAGCTGATCCTTCCAAGATAATTGCCATTTTGTTAAAACATGTTTTTCTAATGCATGGTGTGCTTTTAATATTACCATTGGAGCTGCTGCTTCAAATCCAACACGTCCTTTAATCCCAATGATGGTATCCCCCACATGAATATCACGCCCAATACCATAAGGGCCTACAATAGATTGTATAAATTGTATTGCTTCAGTTGGATGTGTGAACGTTTTTTTATTGACAGTTTTAATTTCCCCTTTTTCAAAACCAATCACTAATTCTTCGGTTTCATTTTGCTTAGTCATTTGGGTTGGCCAAGCCGATTCAGGCAACATTCCTTTTGATTGCAATGTCTCTTTACCACCAACACTTGTTCCCCATAATCCCTTATTGATAGAATAAGCAGCTTTCTCAAAATTCATATCCACTCCTTTTTCTTTCAGGTAGGCAATCTCTGCTTCTCTACTTAATTTTAAATCACGTATTGGGGTCAGTATTTCAACACCTGGAATCATAATTTGAAAAATCATATCAAAACGTACTTGATCATTTCCTGCACCCGTACTTCCATGCGCCACTAATTTTGCACCTACTTTTTTAACATGTGCTGCAATATGTAATGCTTGACTCAAACGCTCCGCACTCACACTTAAGGGATAGGTATTATTTTTTAATACATTGCCATAAATCAAATATTTAATAATGCTATCATAATAGCCTTTCACCGCATCAACAGTAGTATGCGTTTTCACCCCTAAAGCATAGGCGTGTGCTTCTACTTTTTTTAATTCATCTAGTGTAAAGCCACCTGTATTCACAATAACACTATGCACTTCCAAGCCTTTATCTTGTGTTAAATATTTTACACAAAAGGTTGTATCTAAACCACCACTAAATCCTAAAACAATTTTTTCCATAATCTTATTTTTTTCTAAACCAACTCAATAATTTACTTTGTTTTATTTTCATAAAACGCTCGTACAGCTTGGATTTGCTCGAAAATTCCATAACCACTTTACTTGAATCATTTGACTGTTTTGGCTCATACAACATGGCAGTACACATACAATTTTTACGTTCCTTACTCATCAAAATATCGTAGTTCACACAGTTTTTACACCCTGCCCAAAATTCTTCATCATCGGTGAGTTCACTATACGTAACTGGCTCGTATCCTAGTTCACTGTTTATTCTCATTACTGCCAAACCGGTAGTTAATCCAAATATTTTAGCAGTTGGGTATTTCTCCCTCGACAATTGAAAAATAGTTTGCTTAATTT
>CALPKD020000128.1 GCA_943324055.2 Chitinophaga pinensis | reverse complement strand
TAAAGGTTCAACTACTTGTATTTTTTTTAAACGATCACGTTCAGGGAACTTGCTTCAACCGTAACAATTAAATCCGGTTCAGTAGTTTGCAAGGCCTCTCCGTCCATATGTAAATTGGCTTTACTTTTATAAGTGATCTTAACTTCCTTTACATCTACGATTTCGACTAATGGGGAATTATGAATTGATTTAAAAAATAGGCGCATCGAAACGATTGCAGCTTGTAGCCAATTCATTTTTTTTATCTTAACCATTTCTAACGTGCCATCTTGTATATTAGAAAAAGGAGAGATATATGCGTTATTGCCAAACTGATTTGCATTGGCAATGGTTAACGAAAAAACTTCTTCCCACGGCCCCTCGTTAATAGACACTTGAATAGGTTTATAACGAATTAAGGAAGTTAAGGTGGCGGTGATATAGTTAACGAGCCCTCTTTTTTCTCCCTTTGCAAAGGCATTGGCAACTGTTGCATCAAAACCAACTCCAGCGGTACAAAAAAATCTTTTGCCATTTATGCTGCCAACATCCATTCGGATTGGATGCCCATTTAATGCAAGATGATAAGCCTTTTCAACCTGCATTGGGATGCTTAAGTGACGCGCTAGTCCGTTGCCAGAACCAAGTGGAATAATCCCCAGCGGTATTTCGGTATTTGTTAAAACCGATGCGACTTCATTGATTGTCCCGTCCCCTCCAACCGCAATTATTTTTGTTGCGCCCGCTTGAATTGCCTTTTGCGTAAGCTCGATTGCATGTTTGGCTTTTGTAGTTTCTAATATGATATTCTCTGAGTTAGAGGCTATTAGACCTAGCAAGGCCTTTCGCAAGTTTAAATTATTGCTTCCAGAAATTGGGTTTAAAATGAAATAGTTCATACTCAGTTAAAATAGCCGTAAAATTAGGTTATTCTTTTCGTTCAGGCTCAAAACTTGTAATTTTGTATCATGATTTCAAGGTATTCCACCATGCTAAGCGATTTTATTGGCAAGTATATTCATATTATCGTTTCGTTTGTTATAACAATTTTGCTGGTGCGTGTTTTTGAATTTTATCAAATTGGTAATAAGACGTTTGTCAATCGTGCATTTTTTTACGAATTGTTAGGTATTGTGTATGATGTATGGGCCTGCTTAATTTACCTATTCATAGTAAGCGCAATTGTTTATTTGTTGCAATTCATACACAAAAATGCTGCTTTGTATGTTTTCCATATTTTAAATGCGTTCGCTATCTTTTTATACATTGGCCTGATTGTAATATTTAAAGAAAGAAATACGCCCTTTGATCACGAGTTATTTACTAGAAACTTTATGGACTCTTGGGTCACTTCAAAACAAATGATGACAGGTGATTTGTTTTTGTTCTTTCCCTTTGTATTTTATATCGCATTATATTTTTTACTCAGTTTAAAAATATTGAATCGGTTTCAATTTTCTAAAAATGCACGCGTCGCTTTTTCGACCATATCCTTAATAGCATTGGTTTTGTCAAGTTATGCAAATCCAGCTGAAAACAAATTTGAAAATAGGAACGCTTACTATTTAACAAGCAATAAGTTTACTTTTTGGGTTGCAGATGTATATAATTATTACAAAAACCTAAATAAGTTTAATCCAGCAAAATTAAATCCAGCTGCACTAAAGGCCGAAATTGATTTTTATCAAGCCAATCAACCTTTTCAGTTTACGAGCGACAAGTATCCACTTATGCATGTAAACAAATCGAACGATGTACTAGGTTCCTTTTTTAATTTGAATAAAAATGAGCCCCCAAATATTGTGATTTTGGTGGTCGAAGGATTGTCTCGTGATTTTAGTGGTGACAATGCATATGCGAGCAGCTTTACTCCCTTTTTAGATTCCTTGTCTAATCAAAGTTTAACCTGGAATAATTTTTTAAGTACTGCTCCAGGTACTTTTGCCGCGCATCCTGCAATTACAGGATCCCTGCCATATGGTAAAAAAGGATTTTCCATTATCAATGTAATGCCGGATCACTTGTCACTCATTAAAATATTAAAAAATAATGGGTATCATACTAAGTTTTTAATCGGCTTTAATCCCGATTTTGATAATATGGGCGGCTATATGCGACTACAAGGCACTGATATGATTCTTTCTAATTATGGTGCTAAGTATAAACAAATGGGTGTGGGCGAGGAAGGTTGGTCAATGGGTTATCCAGATGATGCATTGTATAGCAGAAGTTTTGAAGTGATGGATTCTTTAAAACAAACACCTTATTTAAACATTTATCATACAGGCACTACGCATATGCCTTATCTATTTGAACAACAGCATCAATATGAAAAGCTATTTGATCAAAAGATGACACAAATAAAAGCGTCTAGTGCTATTAAGAAAACCTTAATTAATTGTAAACCGGTATTAGCCACTTTTATGTTTTCCGATGACTGCATTAAAAAATTCTTTAAAACCTATTCAAGACGACCCGACTTTAAAAATACCATATTTTTCATAATGGGCGATCACCACATTGGGTCCTTTCCATCCACCGCAGGGCTTGATGATTACCATGTACCGTTGATTGTTTATTCTCCTTTATTAAAACATCCGCAAAAATTTTATTCGTTAAATACACATAATAATATCGCACCTACGATTAGTGCTTTGATATTAAATAACTACCCACAATTAAAAAGTAATCCAAAGGAAGTACATTGGCTAACGAGTGAATTAGATACTGCTGTGCGTTTCAGGAATCAAAACGCAATGCCGTTCATGGAATGGAGTAGAGAGATTACGGACTATATTTATAAGGATTACTATTTGTCGGGGGAACAATTGTACAAGGTGGATGCTAATTTGAATCAAACAAAGCAGGAAAACGATTCTGTAAAAAATTACATGATTCATTTGAGAGATAATTTTAAACTAATTAATAATTATGTTTGCGACAATAACCTTATTTATCCTGGAAAGTCATTAGACGCGTATTCGAAAAAAGAATTGCTATTTACTTACAATAATCCAGAGGTTCGAAATTTTAATTTAACGAAGCAAGACACGACTATTGCACCGGAGATAAAAGTTAACCATGCATACAAATATTTGTATATGGAGGTGACGGCGGATGTGAATCTGTTATCCAAGGACTTAGAAGATCAGCCTGCATTTAGGCTTGCCATGATAGACACTGCTTTTAAAAAGCGTAATTTCCTATACTGGACAAACCATAATATTGTTCAATTAACCAAAGGCGATTTTATTGAACACGAGTGGAATCCTATCTCTACCAATGATATGTTTGCGGTTAGTGATTTTGTGAAAAGCAAACACTTGCTATTTGACCTTTCCTTATTCACGACCCGGCTGCCTATTCAGTTGCAGTTAAGAAACCTAAAGGTGAAAGTATATGGGATAAAATAGTAAAGAACAACTTGGTATGATTATTTTACGGTTAGCGATTTTGTGAAAAATAAGCACTTACTATTTGACTTTTTCGATTTACACGAATAGTAAAATCAACGCTAATACAAATCCGGCAAGGGTAAAATACAGTCCCTTTTTAAAAATATCAGTACTGGGTAAAAACATCCAAAACGTGGAAATAACAAAAAACATTAACGAACAGGCAAAAAAGATATTTAAATAGTAAAGTGGCTGTTTAGTGCTCGCTTTGTGAAAGGAGGTTAGCTTATTAATAAAATAGGGTAATTCTTTGATCTTAAAATCGGCCACACCGGTTGTTTTATTGTAAGTGCCTTGCTCAAATTTTACAATTCCCCCAACCTCCTCCGTAATTTTTAAATTTTTAAGCTTGATGGCTGGTCCAATCTCCTCGTTTTTAAGATTTGGCGCTACGTTCATCACTTTATGCGTCACCTTTTTAAAAACTGAAGTCTCTCTAAAAATTAAAACTATCCCGCTTATTGAATAAATGGCCATAATACCAGCCAAGAAAAAGCCTAAGTAACGATGGTAGACACGCATGTTTTTTGATAAATTACTCATATTTATT
Organism: Chitinophaga pinensis; assembly: GCA_943324055.2. Lineage (GTDB taxonomy): Bacteria > Bacteroidota > Bacteroidia > Chitinophagales > Chitinophagaceae > Sediminibacterium > Sediminibacterium pinensis_F. The sequence goes on along the minus strand of CALPKD020000128.1, from coordinate 1,121 downwards.
TTCTTATTTTTTCGTGAAACTAGATCTACAAAAATTGAATTTATATCGAAAATGGGAAAACTGTTTATCGAAATAGTAAACTACCAAGCTAACTTGACATTTCAACATCGCATATACTATTAATTTACTTCCTAATAATACTAACCGCATAACCACCACCTGGAGCAGAGACCTGATTTAATTTAGTTGTGCTATTTACCATTATTTTACGAATGGTATATGCTTGTGGATTGGTCTTATAATTAGCATCCTTAGCATCGGCATAAATGGTCGCTTCATAGTTTACCCCCTCATCTAAAAAGTCAAATTGAATGCTTGAATTTCGAGGAGTAGTGCCATTTACATTTCCAATAAACCAATCATTTTTGTTTTTCGCTTTTCTCGCCACTGTAATATATTCACCTGGTTCTGCTTCTAAATATTTGCTATCACTCCAATCCACTGCCACATCTTTTATAAACTGGAAAGCATCCTTAAATCGATTATAGTTTTCAGGCAAGTCCGCAGCCATTTGTAAAGGGCTACACATGGTAACATATAAAGCAAGTTGGTTTGAGATAGTACTATTAACATGTGAATGATTGTCAGGGTTAATTTTACTGATATCCATTTCAAAAATTCCTGGTGTATAATCCATTGGGCCGCCAATCAATCTTGTAAAAGGAAGTATAGTAACGTGATTAGGTTTGGAGCCTCCAAAAGCCTGGAATTCTGTTCCTCTGGCCGCTTCATTGCCAATTAAATTGGGGTAGGTTCTGTTTATTCCTGTTGGGCGTACTGCTTCGTGTGCATTCACCATTATTTTATAATCCGCCGCTTTTTCAACCGCATATTGATAATGATTCACCACCCATTGACTATAATGATAGTTGCCGCTTGGAATAATGTTCCCAACGTAACCACTTTTCACTGCATCATATCCATTGGCCTTCATGAATTTATAAGCAGTATCCATCTGACGTTCGTAGTTTCTAACAGAACCAGATGTTTCGTGATGCATGATCATTTTAATTCCTTTTGATTTTGCATATTCGTGAATTCCTTTCACGTCAAAATCCGGATAGGGTGTTACAAAATCAAACACATAATCTTTCGCATGACCATACCAATCTTCCCACCCT
>CALPKD020000127.1 GCA_943324055.2 Chitinophaga pinensis | reverse complement strand
ATATTCAGTTAGGTCAAATCAGCAATGGCTATTACCTGTTTATATTTAAAACCCCCGATAATAAATATCGTTATCAATTCAAGTTGCTAAAATTCTAGCATTTTACTCCCCGGCATACTACTGCTCCGACATAATCAAAAGAGATTTGATTATCTAAATTCACCTTCCAGATTATTCAATTTAGTTGTCAGTACAAGTTTACTGCATCTTGTGCTGCAAAACCCCATTTACCTAGACACTTGTTGGTATAAACAAATTAATAATCAAATAGTTATGTTTAAAATGGGGATTAGGTGTTTCCTAAACACTAGATCCAAGTTCAGTAAGGTAGAAGACAGGCCGCGCGAAGCAAAGACTGGCAGACTTGGCGAAAAAAAATAAGCAATACTAATTATTTTTGAACACCACCCGAGTACCGTCTTCGATGGATGCTACATAATAGGAAAGTGGCCTTTGCATTTGCTTTTCGTAGATAGGCATAATGCTAGCAACTAAATTTTCTATTTCCGATTCCTTTACGATATTAATAGTGCAGCCGCCAAAGCCGCCACCCATCATGCGTGCACCTAAAACAGCGGGATGGCCTTTAACTTGGTCCACTAAAAAATCAAGTTCAGCACAACTCACTTCATATAAATCTTTCAAGCCTTTGTGTGTCTCAAACATCTTTTCACCCATTGCTACTACATTGTTGTTAGCCAAATCGCTGCAAGCTTGTGTTAATCGAATGTTCTCCTCCACTACATACCTGCATCTATTATAAACAATGTTATCCATTGGTAACACGTGCTCATCCAACATATCTAATGTGATATCACGTAATGAATTTACAGTAGGAATATTTTCTTTCACCCAATTCACTCCTTGCTCACATTCAATTCTTCGATTGTTATACTCCGAACTTGAAAGGGTATGTTTCACATTGGTATTTAATAATAAAAGCTTGTAGCCTTTTAAATCTATTGGAACGTATTCGTATTCAAGTGAACGGCAATCTAATTTAATTGCATGTCCTTGTTTACCAAAAAGCGAAGCGAACATATCCATCAGTCCGCAGTTTACACCTGCAAAATCATGTTCCGCTTTTTGAGCCATTAGCGCCATTTGCATTTTAGAAAATTGCAACCCAAATAATTCAGTGATTGCAAATAAGGCAGCACATTCTAAAGCGGCAGAACTTGAAAGCCCCGCACCGATTGGGATATCCCCGTCAATTAATAAATCAAACCCACTTAATTGCACTCCTGCTTTTTGTATTTGATCGATCACTCCTAAAATATAATTAGGCCAGTCTAATTTTGAAGTAGTAAGATTTGACAATGTCGTTTCAAAGGATTGATCAAATGCTGCCGCATATAAACATACTTTATTGTCTTGTCTTTTTGCAATGGCAACATAAGCTGCTTTATCAATAGCAGCAGGTAAAACAAAACCTTCGTTGTAGTCGGTATGCTCCCCTATAATGTTCACTCTTCCTGGAGATCGCACAATTAAACAATCTGATCCAAAATGGTTTTTAAACTTTTCTGCAATTTTTTTAATATTCATATTGATAGCTAGTGATGCTAATTAGTTCGCAAAAGCGTCCATAGCAATTGTTGGCTTTCCGGCATTATCAAATGCGCCTAATGTGTATTCTTTCCAATTATTATAAGCCTGTGGTTCCCAATAAAAAACACCTAACCCTTTATTGCCACTTACCGTCTTCACCTTCGCAATGAGATCTTGCAAAAACAACTTGGTATCGGCTTGACTATTCCATGGCATGCCCACTTCAACAATCATTACATCTTTACCATACCTACTCACCATATCGTTCATATTTTGAAGGCATTGTGTATTAGCGTTTTGCCAACCTGAAGCTGTGTAAGTTGGATACAATGACATGCCAATTATATCCCATTTTGCTCCGTTATTTTTTAAACCATCAAACATCCACCTAAATAAATTGTTGTCCCAGCCATTGGAGATATGTACAATCACTTTTGATAAAGGGAAGACAGATTTCACACCATCATAACCAGCGTTGATTAATTGTGAAAAATTAGACATGTTTGTACTTGCCATACCATCGGGCCATAAAAAACCATTATCAGTTTCGTTACCAATTTGTACCCATTCAGGAGTAACACCAGCATCTTTTAGTTTAGATAAAACAGTTATGGTATGGTTACTTAGTGAATTTTTTAAAGTAGCAAAATCTTGACTAGCCCATAAAGCGGGTTTTGCTTGCTTACCGGGATCAGCCCAATTGTCGCTATAATGAAAATCGATAAGTAATTTCAACCCGGCATTTTTAGCCCGTAGCGCTTTTGCAACAACATCGTTTGTGCCATTCCAAACCCCGATTGGATTAACCCATACTCTCAATCGGATTGCATTTAATCCTAAACTTTTCATCAAAGTAAAACAATCAGTTTCTTGGCCAGATGAAGTGTAAAACTTAAGGCCCGACGCTTCCATTTCTGAGACCCAACTTATGTCTGCTCCTTTAACGAAATTACTAGACAAGTTTGGGGTGCCTGGGGAAATTGGATATGTTGAAGTATTAGAATTAATTGAAATTGTCTTTTTTGAACAACTTGTAAAAAATAAAGCTGCCAGCATCATTAAGCTAATTGGACTAAATATTTTCATATAGTTATTAAAGAATTTAAAAGTCATTAGTTACATATTTTAAATTGCTTGGCAAAAACAGATAATATTACGATTAACGGGGTAATTATAATAAACCCATAAGCAAGCGAAAGTTTGGCAGGTTAACCAAATTTAAGATAAGATTATAAGTATTGGAGGTATTTATAACGGTATTTTTAAAATACTGTATTCAATATAGCCATGGCCGAAAACATCACTTCCATTCGATTTCGCTAAAATCATTTCTATTTTTATACAATTTCCCCAGATAGGTTAGTAACAAAAGTTCAGTCATTGGCATCCTAATTGCGTAGGAAATTTCGCATAAAGTTTCAATTGTAAAATTATGATCACCACTAAGCCATTTAGAAATTTGCGAAGGACTTTTTCGCATTAATTTTGCGAAGTCTTTTTTTATTGGGAAAGTAAATTCAAGCTCATCTCTTAATTGCTTAGCAATTGCACCTCTTACTGAACTTTTGAAATGTATTAGATTGATGTCTGGATAACGCCTTTTCTTTTTATTTATTTTTTTTGTATTCATATACGATTCATTGATTCAAATATCTTGCAATAAAAGTTGAGAAGATTAAGTATTTATACGTTGATTTGTAAGATCAATTCGATTTGGACTTAGAGATGAGTACGAATTGAAATTTTTAACCTAAAGGCAAAGTAACACTAGCGGTAGATATTTTGCAAAGTAATACTAGAAATAAATACTTTGCAAAGTAGCACGAGAGGTAGATATTATCCAAAGTAATACTAGAAAAATATATTTTTCAAAGTAGCACGAGAGGTAGATATTATCCGAAGTAATACTAGAAGTAAATATTGTACTTAGCGCCCTATCATTATCGTTTTTTTAGGATTCAATTATAAATGAACCCAAGATCTCTGAAACTCAACAATAGCGTGGGTCGAATTCATTGCAAATTCAATTTTAAATGAAATAACATAACACAGAAAATAAATAACAAGAGGTGCCAAAAATATAGTATGCACTAAGAACGAATCGAGATAATATATTAGCTAATTTTTTATTTATGAGAATTCTGTATTAATTGAATCAGAGATCTCTAAAACTCAACAATAGCAAGGGTCCGATTCATTACAAATTCAATTTTAAATGAAATGTAAAAAAATGAAAAAAAGTTAATTTAAATAAGCTTATTACTCCCCATTTCTGATTCATAAATGCGATTCAGCGTAATAAATAGAGCCTCCCCAACCTAATGAATCGGCTATCTAACCTAACGAAGCGTTATCCAATCTAATGAAGTGTTATCAAATCTAAGGTGTTTTAATAAATTCAACTCGTCTGTTTAAGGCTTTATTTGCGGTTGTATTGTTAGGGGCAATGGGCTGTGATTCTCCTTTGCCATCTGTATCAATTAAAGAAGCGTCTATTTTAAAAGTGCCTACCAATTCACTTTTTACCGAAGCTGCTCGACGTTTAGATAAATCCAAGTTCGCTGCATCATTGCCATCGGAATCGGTATGCCCGATAATTTTAATTTTCACTCCGGGATTTTCTTTTAAAATATCAGCAATGCTTTTAATAGTCGGATAGGATTCTGGTTTCACCTTATCTGAATTCACGTCAAAATAAATACCATAAGTAACCAACTTCCCTTCGGTAATTAATTTACTTCGCATGTCAGGATTGCCCACGGCAATTCGCACATTACTAATCAACGCAGCGCCGTCTTCAAAACGTAAGCGATCTATTTTAATACTTGGTAATGGAAAAGCACGGGGAAGATCAAACAATTTGTTTTCGTTTAAATACACCCTTACCCTTGTTTTCTGTACCCAAAAAGACATGTGGTATTTTTGATCTAACTTTTGGTAAAAATTTCGATCATCTTTAAAGCCAGACAAATTAAGCCCCCTACCTTCTGGATCATTGATATGGGTACTATAACTCGGCCTTCCGAAATATTCATACAACAATTTAAAGCCCGCCTTTCCAGGAGCACTTCCATAATCAAAGGCTCTTGCATTCACACTTTGCAACAGGCGAACCATATAACCCGCCATTTGTTGATTTTCGCCACGAGCTGGGATTACATCAAATTCGATGGTGTAATTTTCGGGAAGCTGTAAAAGGCTATCCGTCCAAACAGCATTTCTGGTTACAAATTTCATCCAATGACCAGGGTACAAATTAGTCGTTACCACTTCGGCTGATCCATTGGTGTTCCATAATGAAGGGAAATCCCCCACATTGTCTTGTATAAAATCATCAAAGAAAATCACCTTCTCCCCTGGTATAAAATCAAACTTGGAATAAGATTCAAGCGAGGGCGGCCCAGTTTGATTTTGACCGCTTTGGTTCTGCCCGCTTTGATTTTGACCTGTTTGATTCTGCCCTGAAGCCAACCCTTTGGCGCTCGTATCGCTAGAAATACTTTTTGCCGAATCTGTTCCTGAAATTTTGCTATTGTCTTTTTTGGGAACCCCCGTTAGAGAGT
>CALPKD020000126.1 GCA_943324055.2 Chitinophaga pinensis | reverse complement strand
CTATAGGAAATCATCTGCAGCTATTACTACTGGCAAAATGATGCAGTATGTGCCTAAAGATGGGTTGTATGTTTACTTTAGATATACGCCAACACAAACAGTTATGTGTGTAATGAATACAAATAGCGCTGAAGTGAAAGTAGATTTTGCTAAATTTGCAGAACGCACTACTGGCTTTAACGGCGGCAAAGACATTATATCAGGAAATAGTATTGCACCTCAATTTACCATTCCAGCACAAACACTTCAAGTGATTGAGCTAAACAAATAAAGGATGCCCAAATACGAAGAACTACATTTTGTGGACACGAATCAACCGGTTTGGAATTTTTCCTTATTTACGGATGATGCAGTGCGTAATTTTCAAAATGGCACCCACTATTCTTTATACGAAGTTTTTGGAAATAAGCAGATTGAAGTATTGGGTAAAAAAGGCACTTACTTTTCGGTGTGGGCGCCTAATGCCACTGCCGTTTTTGTAGTAGGTAATTTTAATAATTGGGATAATACGACACACTCTTTAAAAGTTAGATTGGATAGTTCAGGTATTTGGGAAGGATTTATTCCAGGAATACACGAAGGAGAAGTATACAAATATCACATACATGGGTTTGAGGGCGTGAAATTAGACAAAGGGGATCCTTTCTCCCATTACTGGGAATTAAGACCCCTTACGGCGTCTATTACTTGGCAAACTGATTACAAGTGGAAGGATAGTGATTGGTTAATGCAACGAAAAGTAAAAAACAGAACGGATCAACCGTATTCTGTATACGAGGTACATTTGGCCAGTTGGATGAGACCGGATAAAAACAACGAAAATTCATATAATTCTTATTTACAGTTAATCGATTTATTAGTTCCTTATGTAAAGGAGATGGGATTTACACATGTCGAATTCATGCCAGTGATGGAACATCCTTTTGATGGAAGTTGGGGTTACCAAGGAATTGGTTTTTTTGCCCCTACTTCTCGATTCGGAAATCCACAAGATTTTGCTGCATTAGTAGAGGCATTTCATATCGCCGAAATCGGTGTAATCATGGATTGGGTGCCTTCTCATTTTCCTTACGATGCGCATGGTTTATTCATGTTTGACGGAACCTATACCTATGAGTATGCAGACATGCGCAAGGGATACCATCCCGACTGGAATTCTTATATTTTTAATTACAAGCGAGGAGAAGTAAAATCGTTCTTAATAAGTAGTGCACGTTTTTGGTGTGACAAGTACCATATAGATGGGTTAAGAGTGGATGCCGTTAGTTCCATGTTAAAGTTAGATTACAGTAGGACAGCAGGGCAATGGGAGCCTAATGAATTTGGTGGTAATGGAAATATAGAAGCAATCGCATTTATAAAAGATTTAAACGAAACCTTGTACCGTGATTTTCCTGCAATACAAACTATTGCCGAGGAAGCTACCGACTGGCCAGGCATTACTAAACCAACCTTTATGGGTGGACTTGGTTTTGGAATGAAATGGATGATGGGTTGGATGCATGATACTTTGGATTATTTTAAGGTGGACCCATCTGCGCGCTCGGGCAATCAGGATCAGTTTACATTTTCAATGATGTATTATTTTGATGAACATTTTATGTTGCCGCTCAGTCACGACGAAGTAGTACATGGCAAAAGCCCCATGATTTATAAAATGCCAGGAGATGAATGGCAAAAATTTGCAAATCTAAGATTACTATACACTTATATGTTCACACACCCAGGCGCAAAGTTATTATTTATGGGCAATGAGTTTGCTGCAACGGACGAGTGGAATTATACCACTGAATTGCAATGGGATTTATTGAATCATGCAAGTCACGCAGGCATGAAGCATTGTGTTCAGGCACTAAATAGTTTATATAAAAACAATAAGGCCTTATATGAGTTGCAATATGAAACTACTGGATTTGAATGGATTGAAACTAGCAAGCGGCAAGACGGGGTAATTGCATATAAAAGAAAAGGTAAGCATGCCAAGGACGATATACTTGTAGTATTTAATATGTCTACAATTCCTTATTATCAATTTCCGATTCATGTGCATGGCAATAAAAAATGGAAACTATTATTTAATAGTGATGCGAAAGATTTTTGGGGCGCGGGAGATTTATTGAACACTAAAATTCCAATAGAACCGCAACCCGATGGCTGGGTTAAATTAAGTGTAGACCTTCCTTCATTATCTGCGATAGTTATGATATAAAAAATGCCTCCCGAATAATCGAGAGGCATTTTTTATATCATAAACCGATTGTATCTATCTTATTAGAACAATCCTCTTTTCAACGTTGTTTTACCTTCTCCAATTTTAAAGCCATTGTTGTACACTTCAACCTTGTATTCACCTTCAACAAATTTGCTTGTTTGCTTTACATCATAGCTTACAGGCAATGTAGCATTCTGCTCATATTGTACTGTTAATTTATTTGAAAAAGCTTTTGAACCTTCTTCTCTAGTTGTAAAGTTTCCACCTTCACCAAATGCTTTTCCGTCTGGAGCAGTGATACAAACATATAATTCTTGCGTACCAGTTGGCGTAATTTTGTTTTTGTCAATTTGGAAAGACAAACGAATTGTATTTGCTCTTTTTGCGTTGCTAGTCACTCTTTCTTTCCCACCTTCCTTAACTCGAAGCGATTGGATGTTGAATGTAGATGCATGAAGGGTAGATCCGATATCTTGTAATCTTTCTTTCTCTTTTTTAGTAGCTGTTAAGTTGGTAGAAAGATCGCTATTTTGATTTGTTAAGTCTGTATTTTGAGCAGTCAATTGCTTGTTCGCTTCTTGAGCCTTACCTAAGTCAGCAAATAAATTAGCTACTTTGCCATTTAATTCGCCAATCATAGCTTTTGCTTCTGCTAATTCTTTATCTGTTGCATCTTTCTTACGTAAGATATTGCTGATGTTTCCTTTTAGTTTTTGAATTTCAGTAGACTTTGCTAATAAATCACCCTGAAGTGAAGCATTTTGGCTTGTCAATGAATCCGCTTTTGCTGAAGCAGCGATAAATTCAGATTGAATCACATTTTTTGCACTATCAATGGTTGCAACTTTTACTTCGTTTTGTGTGATTAATTCAGTCTTAGAACTATTGAAATAAACCCAAGATCCAATTAGTGCTACTATTAGCAAGCCAATGATTATTTTACTGCCATTGCCTGATGTTTCGTTGCTCATAAAATTGTTTTTAGTAATTAGCCCACAAGATACAAAAAAAACAGTATTTCAAATACAGTCGTTGTTAAAATGCGGTTATCTTTGGGCATGCCCACTTCAAAAATTATTGCCAATTGGAAGAAAGATGTATTCGATGCCGTTTATTGGCTTGAAGGGGAAGAGGCATTTTATATTGACCAGGTTGTTGATTATGCCGAAAAAAAGTTGTTATCCGAGGCGGATCAGGCATTTAACTTGTCCATTTTTTATGGCAAAGATGCGGATTGGACACAGGTGATAAATGCTTGTAAAAGATACCCCGTACAAGCCGAAAAACAAGTGGTGATTATTAAGGAAGCGCAGCATATGGGGCAGTTGGATAAGTTGCTTTCGTACATCGAACATCCTCTATCTTCAACTATATTAGTAGTAGCGCATAAGGATAAGAATGTGGATGGTCGTTCAGCATTAGCAAAAGCGCTTAAAACTAAAGCGGTGGTGGTGACTACCAAAAAAATGTACGACAATAAATTACCTGAGTGGGTGAATGGTTGGGTAGCGGATCAAGGGTATCAGATTTCTCCCAAGGCCGTTCAGATTATTGTTGATCATATTGGGAATGACCTTAGTCGCATACAAAATGAATTGGAAAAATTGACCGTTAATTTAGGTGCACGAAAAAAAATTACGGAAGACGATATTGAAAAATATATAGGCATTAGTAAGGAATACAATGCATTCGAATTTCAGGAAGCGGTGGCGCAAAAGAACTTTTCTAAAGCAATTCGGATGATTCAATATTTTGAATCCAATAGTAAGGCAGCACCTATTCAATTAATATTGCCAACTCTTTATTCTTTTTTCAGTAAAGTGTATGCAATTTACGGATTGGGGACTCAGGATGAAAAACGGATTGCTTCAGAAGTGGGTATTTCTCCTTTTGCGGTAAGAAACTATATTGCTGCCACCAGGCATTACGGTTATTCAAAAGTGGAGCATATTCTTTTGCTTATACACGAATATAACCTGCGCGTAATTGGTATTAATGACGCCGATAATTCTGACGCAGATTTGCTAAAGGAATTGGTGGTGAAAATTATGGATATTGGGTCAAAATAGTGGCAGCGGTAATACGATCTTGGTTGAGTTGTTGCTTAAGTGCATCTAGCCCATTGAACTTTACTTCGCCTCTGATAAATTCATATACATACACAGTCATATTTTGTTCGTAAATATCTTCGTCAAAATTAAAAATATTTACTTCGATAACTTTTTTCTGACCATCTACTGTTGGGCGAATTCCAATATTCATCATGCCATCTAAAGTGCGATCATTAAAGCAAGTGCCACTCACTCTAACTGCATAAACACCATTAGACGGAATCAATTTTTCTTCGTCGTTGATATATAGGTTAGCAGTAGGAAATCCAATGGTACGGCCAATTTGATTGCCTCTTACCACAAATCCTTCAAAGAAGTAGGGGTACCCTAATAGTTCGTTTGCTTTTTGAATATTCTTATCAGCAAGGTAATTTCTGATATGTGTAGAGCTTACAATTTCGTCCCCCACTAATTGCTCATTTATTTCTTCTACCTTAAAACCAAAAGTAGCTCCTGCTGTTTTGAGTAATTCAAAATTGCCAGTTCTTCCTTTGCCAAATCGATGATCATATCCTACAATAATTGCACTTGGATGGAAGTGGTCTACTAAAAAACTTTTAATATATTGATCGGCTGTTAAATTGGAAAAATTATAATCAAAATTAACGACCACTAAATGATCGATTGATGCTTTTTGGAGGAGTTGGATACGTTCATTTAAGCAAGTCAATTGTTTTATTTCACCAGGAACAGAGGAAGTGACTTTTCGAGGGTGCGGATGGAAAGTGATAATGATGCTTTCTCCCTCAACTTCCTTGGCCAAGTCCTTCAATCTGCTAATTATCTGTTGATGCCCTCTGTG
>CALPKD020000125.1 GCA_943324055.2 Chitinophaga pinensis | reverse complement strand
TCCAGGAGTCAACAAAGAATTAGGACCAGAGATGAAGAGTACAGGAGAAGCCATTCGTTTTATCAAAGACTTACGCGACCCTTACTTTAGAACCTTATACAAGGAGCGTTCAATGAACTTGAGTAGATAAGCCAACAAGAAGCATAATAAAAAAGCCTTCAGTTTAATTTAAAACTGAAGGCTTTTTTATTACAATATAGCTTTTGAAAAAATACTAAGGCTGAACTCCATACTGATCTACTAAATAAATCACCGCTGCAATATTTACAGCCCCTAATAACAATTCTCTTTTATTTACATTTTCGAATACATCTGTTTTAGCATGGTGTAAATCAAAATAACGTTGACTATCCGGAACTAAGCCAGCCAATACTGTTGACTTATCAACCGTAGTTAATGGTCCAATGTCCGCACCGCCTCCACCTGCTGTAATTTCAGCACCATAAGGCTTTAACAATGGAGTCCATTGTTGAAACTTACTAAACTGTGCCGGTGTACAAGAAATACCAATAGACCTTGGCGTAAAACCACCCTCATCACTTTCTAATGCAAAAATGTGTTTCTCATTATTCAACTTTGCGAGCTCTGCATATTTTGCACCACCACGGCCCCCATTTTCTTCATTTGCAAAAAGCACAAAACGAATCGTGCGTTTTGGTTGATAGTTAACCGCTTTCATGGTACGTAAAATTTCCATTGTCTGTACAATACCTGCACCATCATCATGTGCTCCTTCGTTTACGTCCCAACTATCTAAGTGACCCCCAATCGTAATAATTTCATTTGGGAAAGTAGATCCCTTAATTTCTGCGACTACATTGTTCTCATCCGCATCAGGTAAAAAGAAACCATAGGTTTGCATTTGTACGCGAAGGGTTGATTTTTTTGATTGTGCGTACAATGCTTTTGCATCGTCTGGCCCTAAGGCAACCGCTGGAATTTTAGGTAAAGAATCATTATATACCATCGCTCCAGTATGAGGTGCATTGTCAGGTGCTGAACTCAAAGAGTGAATCATCACGCCCACTGCACCATATTTTGCAGCCCTACTTGCGCCTGACCTTCTGTACACACCTGAAGCACCATAGGCTCTAAAGGTTTGAATAAGCGTTGGATCAAACTCGCTATTAAAATATACAATCTTGCCCTTCACTTCTGCTTTCCTTTTTTCTAGCTCATCAAAACTAGCCACTGCTAATAGTTCCGCCTCAATAAGGCCATTGCTTCCTAAAGAATTACCTAAGGCCAACACTTCTAGTTTTTCATTTACTGCTTTACCATTCACTCCTACGATCGCACCAAAATCCTTGCCCCCTCTTTGCCAATTGGGTGTTTTACAAGGTTGCATATATACATTGTCTGGTTTAAAGGCTTCCATATTTCTTTTACCCCAAATAGCTGCATTTTGCTGTTGCGGAGACCCAGCTAAACGACCGCCTATTTTTTTAGTCAATTGGTATAACAAGTCATAGGCCTTGCCGTTGGTCATGATTTCATCAGCCATTTTTTTAATGGTGATACTGTCTTGGTTCATTTGTGCTTGCGCCATAAATGGCATACACAAAACAAGTAGGAGGAGCTTACGCATAATTACTATTTTAACGTTCATATAATTCTTAAATATAATTAAACTTTATTGAATATTTAGTTGTTATTTGCAGGTTCAATACGTCGTAAAATGAAGATTGGAATTGTTTGTTACCCCACATTTGGTGGTAGTGGCGTTTTAGCTACAGAACTTGGTAAAGCACTGGCAGAAAAAGGACATGAAATACACTTTATCACTTACCAGCAACCCGTACGTTTAAATGGATTCCATACCAATATTTTTTACCATGAAGTACGTGTTCCAACTTACCCGTTATTTGATTTTCCTCCCTATGAATTAGCATTGGCTAGCACGATGGTAGATGTTATATTAAATCATGATCTGGATTTGATTCATGCACACTATGCTATCCCACATGCTTCGGCCGCTTATACTGCCAAACAAATTGTAAAACAAAAAACAGGCCGCTCTGTTCCAGTCATTACAACTTTACATGGAACTGATATTACATTAGTGGGAAGGGATAAGACCTACGAGCCAGTAGTTACTTTTTCAATCAACGAAAGTGATGCGATTACTGCTGTTTCAAATAATTTAAAAGAAGAAACCTACAAACATTTCGAAATCATAAAGGACATTGAAGTCATTCATAATTTTGTTGACCTAAAACGTTTTAATAAAAAACCATTAGCTGCATTTAAAAAAGTGATTGCACCTCATGATGAAAAAATTATTATACACGCATCTAACTTTAGGAAGTTAAAACGTATCGACGATGTGATGGAAATATTTAAAAGGATTCATACAGCAACTCCTGCAAAATTATTAATGGTTGGAGATGGACCAGAGCGTCCCATTGCAGAGGATTTGGCAAGACAATTTGGAATTGAAGCAGATGTTCGTTTTTTAGGAAAGCAGGAACAAATGGAAGATATTTTAGCAGTAAGCGATTTATTTCTACTGCCTTCAGAATATGAAAGTTTTGGACTAGTTGCCTTAGAAGCAATGGCAGCGAGTGTTGTAGTAATCAGTTCTAACGCAGGCGGATTGAGTGAAATTAATATCGATGGCAAAACAGGATACACTGCAAATGTGGGAGATGTAGATACGATGAGCAATAAAGCCATCGAAATACTGAAAGACGAAGCCAAACTAAAAGCATTTAAACACAATGCATTAGAGCAAGCTAAATTATTCGATATCCACCATATCATTCCTATTTATGAAGCACTCTACCGAAGATATTGCCGCACTGGAGATTGCTAATGTAAGTTTTACTTACAGTTACCGGAAATTAGATTTACAAAGATTGACTAATACTTAGTTTTATTTTTTCAATGGCAATGCCCAACTCCTCTATCGTAATACATAAGGGTGGTGCGATTCGAATGCGATCTTCTGCAAATAAAAACCAATCAGTTATAATCCCATTTGCCACACAATTTGCTGCAATTTTTTTAGTCAATGCAGCCGAATCAAATTGTAATGACATCCATAGCCCTTTATAATTTCTGTGTTTAATGCCAGCATGTACTAACTGCTCCACCAGTAAGGACTCTTTTACCTTTACTTCTCCAATCCAACCCGACGATTGCAATACATTCAACGCAGCAAGTCCAGCTGCGCAGGAAACAGGATTCCCTCCAAACGTTGTGATATGGCCTAATACAGGATTGTCCGTTAAGGTGCTCATCATTTTTTCAGAACTAATAAAGGCACCTAATGGCAAGCCCCCACCGAGTGCCTTTGCAATTAATAAAATATCTGGCACTACACCATAGCCTTCAAATGCAAACAAACTACCTGTGCGGCCAAATGCGGACTGAATTTCATCTACAATTAATAACGCACACAAGTCATCACACTTTTTACGAAGGGCCAATAACCATTCTTTATTGGCAGGAGTAATGCCCGATTCTGCTTGTACAAATTCAACAATTACACAAGCTACTGTATCATCAATTAAATCAACATCCTCCATATTATTATACCTCAAATGCAGCACATCTGGCAACAATGGCCTAAATGCGTTTCTAAAATATTCATCTCCCATCACACTTAATGCGCCTTGTGTACTACCATGGTAAGCACCTTCAAAAGCGACCATTTTGGTACGCTTGGTTACCCGCTTAGCCAACTTCATAGCACCTTCTACGGCTTCGGCACCACTACTTGTAAAATAAACTGACTGTAAATTAGTAGGTAATAATTGCGTGAGTGCTTTTGCATATTGCACTTGCGGTGACTGTATAAATTCGCCATACACAATCACATGCATATACTGTTCCACTTGCACTTGAATGGCTTTTATTACATCGGGATGACTGTGACCAATATTGCACACACTAAACCCGCTAATCATGTCCATGAAAGCTTTCCCATTTACGTCTTGAATGTAAATGCCTTTTGCCGACGCTACTTCGATGCCAATTGGTTGATCAGAAGTTTGCGCTAAATGCTGAAAAAAAAGTTGCCTATTGGTTATTCTTGACATTACTAGTAAATTGCGTTACAAAAGTCGCATTTTTATGGCAACCATACTATCAGTTCAAGGGAAAGATCCTCAATTTGGTGAAAATTGTTTCATTGCACCCAACGCAACCATCGTTGGGGACGTCCAAATGGGCGACGATTGCTCGGTTTGGTTTAATGCGGTAATACGTGGTGACGTACATTATATAAAAATGGGCAATAAGGTAAACATACAAGATGGTGCGATTATTCATTGCACCTACTTAAAACATCCTACCAATATTGGGAATAATGTATCCATTGGGCATAATGCGATGGTGCACGGATGTACCATTCATGACAATGTATTAATTGGAATGGGCAGTATTGTAATGGACGCATGTGTGGTACATTCAAATGCGATTATTGCAGCAGGTGCTGTGGTATTAGAAGGCACCATTGTAGAAGCCGGAAGTATTTATGCGGGTGTGCCTGCGAAAAAAGTAAAGATGGTAAGCGAAGATTTAATTAGTGGAGAAATCAATAGAATCTCTAGTAATTATGTAAAATACGCGGCTTGGTTTTCGGATCACAATGACGCACCAGAAGCTACGAAAGCAGCTGATCAATAATGGAACCCTAATACTTATGGTTCTCTATTCCGTGCCATAAATCAACGTAGCTATAGAATCGCGCCTCCGCTATAATACCCTTTTCCACTGCAGCTTTCACGGCACAGCCTGGTTCATTAATATGTTGACAATTGTTAAATTGACAACCCTGCATTTGCGCTCTCATTTCTGGAAAATATTGTGCTAATTCTTCCTTCTCCATATTTACCAATCCTAATTCGCGCATACCAGGGGTATCAATAACCGAACCTCCTTCTGGCAAATCATACATCTGCGCAAAGGTAGTAGTGTGCATTCCTTTACCACTCCAACCACTTACTTCCTGTGTATTGATATCTAAATTGGGAAACAAATAATTGATAAACGACGACTTACCTACCCCACTATGCCCACTTACGAGCGTGGTCATATTGACTAATAATTTTTTTAGTTCCTCCAAGCCTTGCTGTTTTTCGATACTAATTAAAAATACTTTGTATCCAACGGCCTCATACATTTCTTTAAGCAT
>CALPKD020000124.1 GCA_943324055.2 Chitinophaga pinensis | reverse complement strand
GGGCCTTATCATACGAATACTGTTGCTGGGCTTGAATTATCGATGGATTTACTACGTAAAAGAAAAACGGCCAATAAGCAAATATTTATGATTACCGACGGCAAGCCAACCTGTTTAAAAATAGGCGGAAAATATTATAAAAATAGTTTTGGTCTAGATCGAAAAGTGGTTAATCGTTGCATCAACTTAGCATCTCAGTGTAAAAAATTAAAAATTCCAATTACGACTTTCATGATTGCTTCTGATCCTTATTTGCAAAAATTTGTACAGGAGTTTACAGAGATGAATAATGGCAAAGCATACTTTGCCTCCTTGGATAATTTGGGTTCCTTTATATTTAACGATTTTGAAAGCGGTAAAAGAAAAACAGTGTATTAAACATGAAAAAGAATTTAGACATAAAAAAAGTAATCACACTAGGTGATTTGAAAAAAGCAGGGTATCAACCTAAATCTGTAAAAGAAGAAATCAGACAGAACTTAATTGCAAGTATTCAGAATAAGGAAAATGCATTTGAAGGCATTTTAGGGTATGAGGATACTGTAATACCAGACGTTGAAAGAGCCATCTTAAGCAAGCATAACATTTTGTTTTTAGGACTTCGTGGTCAGGCTAAAACTAGAATGGCCAGACAGATGGTAGATTTGTTAGACGAATACATTCCTGTTATAGCGGGTTCTGAGGTAAACGACGATCCTTTAAAACCATTAAGTAGGTATGCCGTGGATTTAATTGCGGAGCACGGTGACAACACCCCCATTCATTGGGTACATAAGTCGGAGCGTTATGGTGAAAAACTAGCTACGCCTGATGTAAGTGTGTCAGATTTGATTGGGGATATCGATCCCATAAAAGCGGCCAATTTAAAATTAAGTTTTGCGGACGAAAAAGTGATTCATTATGGAATTATTCCAAGAAGCAATCGAGGTATTTTTGTAATTAATGAATTGCCAGATTTACAAGCAAGAATTCAGGTTTCCCTATTTAATATTTTACAAGAAGGAGATATTCAAATTCGTGGTTTTAAATTACGCATGCCGTTGGATATTTTATTTGTGTTCACGGCAAACCCAGAGGATTATACAAATAGAGGAAGTATTGTTACGCCATTAAAAGATCGAATCGAAAGTCAAATTTTAACACACTATCCAAAAAGTATTGAGACCTCTTTAGCAATTACAGAACAGGAAGCAAATATTTCGGCGGAACAAAAGGAAAGAGTACTGATTAGTGATATGGTAAAACGTATCATTGAGCAGGTGTCTTTTGAAGCTAGAACTAATGAATTTGTAGATAAAAAAAGTGGAGTGAGTGCGCGTCTAACCATTGCTGCGTTTGAATCTGCGGTGAGTAGTGCAGAACGTCGAGCAATTATTCATAATGAAAAACATACACAAGTTTGGATTAGTGATTTGTCAGGAATCATTCCTGCAATTACGGGTAAGATTGAATTGGTTTATGAAGGAGAACAAGAAGGTCCTTATGAGGTTGCGTTAAATTTATTAAATAAAGCGATTCGTACCCAGTTTGTTGAATACTTCCCGAATCCAGAAGATTCCAAAAAGCAAAAAAAATCGAACAAGAAATCAGGTGAAGAAAAACCTTCCGACAATCCTTATGCATTAATCACCAAATGGTTTGATGCAGGAAACCATTTGGATCTTTTGTTAGACATGAAAGATGCAGACAAGATGGTTGCTTTATATAAAGTAGATGGCTTATTTGGAATCGTAAAAAAATATTTCCCTCAAGCAGACGAAAAACAAGCTGCCTTATTAATGGAGTTTGTTTTACATGGCTTATCTACTTTTTCATTAATTAGCAAAAAGATGATCGACGGAAAAATAGAATTTAAAGACTTAATGGGAAGTATGATGAATCTTGGATCCATGAACTTTGAGGAGGACGACTTTAATGACTACGCATAGCATTTCGACTTTTTCGTATGAGCTGTTTGTAATAGATAAGTTAGCAAGAAATATAGTCGTCTCCTTGTCCAAATATATTGGTGAGTAGTTCCGAGGCCTTTTGAACTTCCTTTGGTTTTCCAAGTCTAAATACATCGCAAAGGGCTAGTAAATCGTACAACATAGGGTCCTGTTTGGATGCATTTACGGCGCCTGGATATAAAGGTTCTATCACCAAACCCCTTGTTGCACCATTTAGTTCGGGCCATACATAAATATCTTCTGCTGGAAAATAGTCTCTTAATATGGGCGCCATGCTCGCCGTAAGGGTTCCTTTAGCAACCGTTCCGGGCTGAACAGGGAACACATATTTGAGTCCATTTATTAGAAATCCCATTAGGGCTGCCCTATTCACTGTTTTTTTGTCGGCAGCAAGTAAACCAGAAAATACCGACCTAGACAAGGATTCTGATACTTCGGATTGACTAATGAATAGTGCTTGAGCTAGGTCCTTATTCAACCAATCAATATCTCCTAATGATATGATTTTCAATAAGATAGTAATATCATGGGGTCGCATGCCTTTGTGTGATTTCATGATTAAATATACAATTTTTCCCAATAAATTCATGATTCGCGAATCGAAAATTTGATAAATTGATTTGAAAACAAGCGCGATTTTAACTGGTTATTCTGACTATCTCTCAAAGAATCGGGACTGAAATAAAAAACACAGTTATTGTATTATACTTAAACTATGGTTTTCTTATTCACTATCTAATGCCTTAAGAATCTTTAATAATAGATGGGCGCTTTTATTTTTTCATAACGGGTAAGATAAAAATGCGCGCAATTAATTTTAAATCAACACAATAGACTTTACTCTATCCACAACAATTGTAAAATTAATTCTAAGATTTCATCCTCATTTTTGTTAAAGTAATGCTAATAATTATTATCTTGACGCCTGAAAAGTGACTAACTAGTCATTTTATTTATAATTAAAGATTACAAATTATGCAAATCAAAGCTGTATGGAGTTTGCTTCTGACGCTTTTATTAAGTGTCTCAGTTGCAAATGCACAACAAAAACTTGTATCTGGTAAGGTTGTCGGATCTGACAATACACCACTTTCAAATGTTTCTGTTGTTGTTAAAGGAACAAGGGTTTCAACTAGCACCGACAACAACGGTAGTTATTCAATCAAAGTTGCTGCTGATCAAACATTGTCTTTTACAATGGTTGGTTATCAAGGTAAAGAGGTAAAAGTGGGTGACAAGTCAAACCTTGATGTGAAATTAACCGCAGTCGATAACACACTGGATGAAGTGGTAGTTACAGCAATGGATATTAAGCGTAGCTCAAGAGAGTTAGGGTATTCTACACAAAGTGTAGGGGGTAAAGATATTCAGGCAACCCAAAGAGACAATTTTATTAATAGTTTACAAGGTAGAGTTGCTGGTATTACAATCACTCCTACAACAGGTGCAGCAGGTGCTTCATCTGGTATTATACTTAGAGGTTTTAATACCTTATCAGGAACGAACCAACCATTATTTATTGTGGATGGTATCATCCTAGACAACTCAACCTTGAATACGAATTCTCAAGGTGGTGCTGGTATTGGACTTGCATCCGATTTGCCAAACAGAAACAATGATTATACGAATCGTATGGCCGACATTAATCCAAATGATATTGATAATATTACTGTACTAAAAGGCCCCGAGGCAACTGCATTGTACGGAAGCTTGGCTAGTAATGGAGCGATTGTTATAACCACAAAAAAATCAAAAACAACTACTGGAAAATTATTGGTGACTTATGACAATAATTTCAGAACTCAAGAACTTACTCGTTTTGCAGAAGTGAATAATGATTATGGACCCGGGGGAAGCAATGGTATTCCAACTGCACCTCCTACTGCAGGTCAGTTTCAATCCTTTGGACCGGTATGGCCAGGTACAACTAAGCGTTATGATAATTTAAATAATTTTTACAGAACAGGTATAACCCAAACCCATAATATAGGAGTAGAATTCGGAACCAAAAATATAGGCTTTCGTGTATCAGGTCAATATTTAAACAATGAAGGCGTTATTCCAAACAACTTGCTAAAAAAATACAATTTTAAAATATCAAACACTACTAAAATTGGAAAATATATAAGCATTACTCCATCATTAACGTTCACTAGTTCAGAAAACATTAAGCCGTTAAAAGGCGGTGCTTCAACTGGAGGATTTTTGATGAGTTTATACTCTTGGCCTGCTAATAATGACATGCTAAATTTTGAAACTTCCAACGGGGGCAAGACAACACTATTTAACGCGAGCGCCAATTCAGATTATGACAATCCTTTGTGGAGTGCTTATAATAATTATAGTGGCGACAAAACAAAACGTTATGTGGCAACTTTAGGGGTAGACATTAATCCTTTTTCATGGCTTTCGATTGCAGGTAGATTTGGTTATGATACTTACAAAACTGATGGATACTTGCTTCAACATCCTCAGTCTTTTGCGCTATCTCCAGCTACTCGTGGTTCTTTGGATAATTATTATAGAACGTACAAAGGATATAACCATACCATTACTGCTACTGCTAAAAAAACAATTGGCAAATTCACTACTCGTGCAATGGTAGGTACGATGTGGTTGGATAATCAAATGGAACAATATAGTGTAAAAGGGACTCAACTTATTGACTCACTTGTCGCAGGTTCCATGTATAAAGGTGGTCAAAAAATTACAACCCTCAATCCTACGGATAGTAGTATTTCACTTCCAGGATCAAGAGTGCGTTTGTTAAGAAACTATTTTGGCTTACCTAATTTAAATATATTAAGACAACTTGCTTATTTTGGTGAAGTATCCATTGGATATAAGAATGTTGCTTTTCTTACCTATTCACATCGTTTTGAAACCGCCTCTCCTTTGCCATCAGAAAACAGAAATTATAATTTTCCAGGTGCAAGTTTAAGTTTAATTGTTTCGGATATATTACCAATTATTAAAAAAGGAGATATTGTTGATTACTTAAAATTAAGAGCTTCTATGGCCAATACTGCTAGGTTAAATGATCCTTACTCCAACCAGGCAGTATTTGTGAATAACCAAAACAGTTCTGTTATCCCAGGCTTTACTTATGGATTTACAAACGCGAACCCTTTCCTAAGACCAGAACGCCAACAAACCTTTGAATTAGATATGGAAGCAAGGCTTTTAAAAAATGCTATCACTTTGGAAGGAGCTTATTATAATACTCTTTGTACCGATCAAATTAGTCAAGGTTATAGAGCAAG
>CALPKD020000123.1 GCA_943324055.2 Chitinophaga pinensis | reverse complement strand
TTTAAACTGAATAATGACATTCGATTACTAGCTAGTATCTCCACTGGATTCAAAGCGCCATCGTTATATCAACTTAGCAATAATGCCGATCTATCTCCCGAAAAATCATTCAATATTGAATTAGGAACTGAATACAAAACAAAAGGCTTGTTCGCGCGCGCTGTTTATTATAACAGAACCATTGACAATGGTATTGATTACAATTATATCGACTATAATTATTTCAATTTTATTCAACAAAAAGTAAATGGCTTAGAATTAGAATTGAATTGGAAGATTAATGCCAAAAACAGTGTCAATGCAAATTACACTTTAATGAATGGTCAAGAAACCAATCAAAACAGAGTCACTACAACAGATACTATTACTTATGCTTATTTATTAAAGCGCCCTAAGCACAGTGCCGGAATTCAATGGCAGTATGCCCCTACACAAAAACTACAAATAAGCATTGCAGCTAGATATATCAGTAAACGTTATGATGTAGGAGGATATGCAAGTCCAGATATTGAACTCGGTTATTATGTATTAGCAAATGCACATGTCCAATACAACGCAACCAATCATTTTACTTTATTTGCTGATGGTCAAAACTTAGGAAATGACCATTTTCAGGAAGTGAATGGATACAATACAATGGGGCGGACTATATTATTTGGCATCCGTTTGCATTAAATTTATAATACGGGAAAGTGTTGATTCAAGTATTCACTTTCCCGTATTATCGAAATAAGATGTATTCAAAAAAAGCTTTGTATCTTCATGCAAAGCTTTTTTATGGAATTTCATCCAGACCAACTACTAACTGTCATCTTCACTTTATTTGCCGTAATAGATATTGTAGGGTCTATCCCTTTGTTGATAGCAATGAAAGAAAAAGTAGGGGCCATCAAATCATTCCAAGTCACCCTCATCTCTGGCGCCTTAATGATTGCATTTATGTTTTTAGGAAAGCCTTTCTTAAAAATGCTAGGATTAGATGTAAAATCATTTGCCGTTGGAGGATCCATTGTGATTTTTTTACTAGGCCTAGAGATGGTTTTAGGTCATGAAATTTTCAAAGGAGATAAAAATGGACATAGTGGTTCTGTAGTTCCTATTGCCTTCCCCATTATTGCTGGAAGCGGAACACTTACTACCATCATGTCCTTAAAAGCCAATTTCGAGGAAGCTTATATCCTAGGAGGTATACTAGTAAATTTGATCATTGTTTATATTGTTCTCAAGTCACTCAATTTTATCGAGCGTATGCTTGGCCCAGGAGGCTTATTAGCGGTGCGTAAATTTTTTGGTGTGATATTACTCGCAATTGCAGTGAAGATATTCTCGAGCAATGTAGGAGCACTAAGGAAATAAGATTTCGATTCAACATAATGATGCCCCCATAAGTATTGAACTCTTGGGGGCATCCTATTTAATATTAAACCTTGAAGACGATTTAATTAGAGTCTTACTTAGTTTGAATGACTCATGTTACAATGCTATTTTACAACTCACAATAAAGTTTCTACCTACCGCGGATATTCCACTTGCAAAATATCGATAGTTTTTTTCCATTATATTTTCCACTTGAAATCCTACACTTAGCTTTTTACTCGGATTGTAATTAGAAGCAAAATTTAAAGTCATCCAACTAGGCATTCCATCATTGGTAGCGTATTGTTCATTGTCTTCCCCGTTTAAATTATAGTCGGACTTATGTTTCCAACCATTAAACATAGTAAATAATTCTGCATTCAATTTAGCAGTGCCGTGCTTTAACCCAATACGACCATAGGTTGGAGGGATATGGTCCAATGGCATCGTATTTATCCCATCCTTATAGGTCCCCTTCGTAAAGGTATAAGTGGCACTTAAGCTGGTATTGTACATTAATTCCAATTTCCCATTTACGTTGAACCCATATACTACCGCACTCGCTTTGTTTTGAGGCGCATACACGTCACTCATAACACCTTGATATAGAATTTTTGAATGGCCATTAAAGGTATACTTGTCAACAACTGCAGCATTTTTAAATACGGTGTAAAATACTGAAGCGCCCCATGTGTAAGCCTTCGTTATTTGTGAAACATTCAATTCGCCATTGTAAGTATATTCAGGTTTTAAGTCCGTATTCGGCACAACTACATAGCCCGTTTTGGTATCAAATACTTTCGTTAAATCGTCAATATTAGGCGCCCTAAATCCGCTGCTTATGCCAAAACTTACTCGGTAACCATTGGCACCATTATAAGCTAACCCAAGGTTTCCTGTTAAAGCACCATAGGTTTGTTTAGCTTCCGTGAAAGGAAAATGCATTAAGGCCGTATCCTTAAATTGTGCATTCATCGTAACCACATTAAACCGGAGCCCACCGTTCAAAACCCAATGTGGGTTTAAAAATTTAGTTTGTTGCACATACAATGCATGATATCCCATGTTGGTAGGACCATCACTATATCTTGTAGTGATCGCACTCAATGCATTGGTCGAAATATTTAACCGATGCGCCGTAGAATTTACAAAATCCAAATAGGACTCCACTCCAATATGCAAATCCCCTTTCGCATCTGTATGTAATAAATCGGCATTGACACCCGCCACATTTACCTTTTCGATTCTAAAGTCTTTATTATTACTCTTAAACTTTCTTGAGATTCTGCTTTCTTCCAAATTTTGATAATTTACTATTACAAAAGCTTCCTGAAAATAGCCTTGCAATTTCTTGACAGCATATTTATAAGAAATTAGGTTACGCTTTTGAGGCCCATAATACCATTCAGCATAAGTGGGCAAACCATTGCTTGACTCTGTTAAACGGTCGTATCTGTTAATGTTAGAAGAATTGGATACTTGCACATTTAGTAAATGTTCCACATTTTCAGAAGGCTTGTAAAGTACTTTTTGTATTAAATCGGTTTGATGATATCCTGTCTCTCTTTGGATATTTGGATTGTCATTTACCTGAGCTACATCTAATCCATTAACGCGTTCTACATAAAAGAACCTTTTCCCAAAATCAGGATAGGCACTTGTACGATTGCCCCCTTGACGCATATTACCAAAACTGCTATTAGTAAATGAAGTTAGATAAGCCCATTTATTATTAGCAATATTCATATCCAAATGGGTTCTGTTTTCATTTTGACCTGATGCAAAACGTTGTATTAAATTGGCATTGGTTTTCCAGGAAGCATCTTCATTCAATTTTGGATTGCGGGTAAACATATTCACTACACCTCCTAACGCATCTGTACCATACAAAGTTGAACTCGGACCATAGTTAATTTCAACCCGATCTAAAATCATGTTGTCGATGGTAATGATATTTTGCAAATGCCCTGCTCTAAAAATGGCATTATTTAGGCGCACGCCATCCACCATCAATAACACACGACTTGCTTCAAAACCTCTAATAACAGGGCTCCCCCCACCTAATTGGCTTTTTTGTACAAATACTTGCCCCGACTGAGTGAGTATATCCGCCGTATTGGCTTGCTGGTTGATTAAATTTTTATCTGTTAAAACGTCAACACGTTGTACTATATTTTTTGAAAGAGTTGGAAATTTATTGGAGAGCACCGTTACATCCTGCAATTGCTTTGCCGTAGTATCGTTTTGCGCCATCAAATTTACACTCATTACAAAAAATAAAAATGCAAGCAATAAATTGCGCATACTTTTTATTTTTAAATGAATAATGAAATAGTCTAAATTATTAGACCTGTCTGCTAAGTAATGAGTCAGCTTTTGGCGGCGAAAATACTTGCCCTAAAAATGGGAGCGCTAATTGACTGTTATAAAAGCCAAGTAGGTATTTACGATTAGAGAAATGAGTCGCAGTTAAATCCAACTCATTTGGACAATCGTACACTAATTTAAGCAATGAAATTTTAAGCTTATTGGTATGTTTATTAGTAGTAAAATTCTTGTCAATTTGCTGTGCCTTAGTTTGGTTTTCAACCATCATTGTTTCAGCCTCATCCGACGCTGCTATCAATTCCCAGCCATTTTTAGTTTGCTTCAATGATACAATGTCATAAAACTCCCCTTTGAAACTAAACTCGCGCCCGGCTTCTTCCCAAGTATAGCCTTCCGGCAAAACGGACTTGTCCTTTAATACAAGTTTGATTTGACGGTTCCCTGTATTTTCGAATTTGCCAGCTTCAATGCTAGCAAATCGATCTTGCTCATGCATTTTTTCCTGTACCCAATAATAATAGGTAAAGCTACTTGTTGAAAGTAGTAAGGCAGTAAAACAACATATTGCAATTAATCTCTTCACTAAACCAAGATACGAAAAATGCAGTTATGATATAATACACTGGAATATTTATACTTTACTGTTCTATCTATATTCGCTACAACATTCTTTCAATTGAGATGAAGTTATTAGTATAAGCAGTTACATTCCCTACCATTAAAGTAATTCTCCAGAATCTTTGGTTGACAACGTCTTTCACAAAATAATTTGCTACGTCTCCGTCTGTTGCAAACCCCCAACTTGCCCCAAGATACGCATAGTTACCATTAATGGCCTGTTGCACATCCGAAAAATAAGTATAAGCACTATAAGAATAGGTAGTATAAGCAGAAACAACTCCTGTAAAATTCGCCCCCGTTGTTTTAATTTGCAAACTTCTCGATCCGCCAGTAGACATTTGCACTTGTATATCCCCCAACGTCACAGCCACCCCTGCATTTACAAAACCTGCAGCTTTTACTGCAACATTTCCACTTGGATCTGTTAAATTAATTTTACCAGTCACATTTACATTCCCTGTTACATCTAACGCTTGTGCAGGCGCGTTGGTTCCAATTCCCACTTTCCCTAAGGTGTTATAACTATCCGCTCCATTTAAAGTCCAAGGGTTCACAATAGCCGATGAACCAATTTGTTTTACCATAAAATAAGATGAATTGGCAGAAGCATTTGTCCCAGCGGCTGAAGTACTTCCTACAATACCTGGAGCAGCAGTTCCATAAGAATCATACAATCTAATACCTACTTGGATATCTGAACTTGGAGTTATAATAGCTTTCATTGGTGAATTTCCACTTGGATTATTTGTACCAGATGCGTTCTGTGACATAAATAATCCGCTGGCTAATACAGCAGAATTGGTATAATCGTATATTTGAAATCTACCTGCAGTTGCACCTGAAGTTTGATAAACAGTTAAACTTGATTCCAACTCATAGGTCTTATTAGCTTTGAGGGTAAATTTATTTGAATTCCATGATAAATTGCCCGCTACTGTTGCATCAAAACCTACTTGTG
>CALPKD020000122.1 GCA_943324055.2 Chitinophaga pinensis | reverse complement strand
TAAATCATTTCGGATTTAATACCATTGGCAGTACAGGCCTGTTTTAACATTCTTGCAGTTGTTCGCTTGCCCATGGCACAATCCATTCCTATTACGGCAATGATCGGCGCTGTAACTTTATAAATATCCCCATTCCAAAAGCTTAAATCTGCTCTCAATTTTGGTTTTCTGACATCTATCAGTTCAGCTCCCTTTTCTTTAGCTAGAGTGACTAGTTCTGGCTTTTCTGTAAGGTATTCGTGTAAGCCATTCACTACGGATACACCCGCCTGTATTGCTTCTAACACTGTATTTAGCATATTGCCGGGTAGCTTGCCGCCCACCGTAGCAACGCCAATGATTAGATATTGAATGTCTTTTAATTGTTCGAGTGCAGTTTTAAAATTTTCAAATACAGGTATAGTTCTGTTTTTGCCATCTAATATAACTCCTGCGTCTTGTCCAGCCGTGTCTGCACCATCAACCACCCCTTTGATTACAAATCTTTCCGTTCCCCTAATTAATCCATGTGCAGTTTTTGCATCTGAGGTTTTTAAAAGTCCATCTGTTAATATAATTGCATTATTCATCCGCTCTTTTATTTTTTATTTATCATGCCAAGTTCAAAACTCGGCTAAATATACTCTTATCTCTTTATTAAAACACCTGGGAGTTTTCCGGTAACTTTTTGTTGATTGTAAATGAGTTCCCCATTCACCCAAACCATTTCAATACCTGTTGAAATTAATTGGCTATTTTTTATATCTGCATTATCCATCACCGTATTGGGATTGAATAAAACCAAGTCGGCGTAATTACCCACAGCAATGGTTCCTCTATTTTTAATGCCAAGATGTGCAGCAGACAGGCCTGTCATTTTATGTATTGCTGTTTCAAGAGACATCAATTTTTGATCTCTAACATATCTTCCAATAAATCTGGTAAACGCTCCATATCCTCTTGGATGACCACCTCCTCTGCCATCAGAACAAATATTTGCATAAGGCCATTTTAAGAAATCAATTACGTCTCCTTCACTCATTGACTTTCCAGCAATCGCTTCTACTGATCCTTCATAATTTGGATTGTTCGCCTTAAAATTGGCAGCTATCGATACTAAATAGATTAAAGTTTTAGCGGGAGTTTCGTTTCGTTCTTTGGCAATTTGTGCAATAGTCTTTCCTTTATAACTTGGATTCGCTGCAAATTTTACCAATACAGATTCGTTCGCATCAAACAATTGGTCCACCGCAAACTGAGCGCTAGCAAGACTTGTAAATTTTTTGTCGGGAAATAATACCCTTAATGTGGAATTCCAAAATGTATACGGATATACATCTGCAGTAATATCTATTCCTTCGGATCTGTTTTTTTCTAATTTAGCCAAAAGCAAGGAAGCGGTACCCCAGTCAGATTTTTTTGCAATTTTTATATGAGAAATTTGAACTGGAATTTTAGCAACTTTTCCTATTTCAATGAGTTCATCAATTGCTTCATTCAAATGCACATCCTCACTTCGAACATGACTCATATACCTACCATTAAAAACAGTCAATACTTTTGCTAATTGTATTACCTCCTCCTTATTTGAATAAAACGCAGATTCATATTCTAAGCCTGTTGATAAACCAAAAGATCCTTTTTGCATTTCAGTACTCAAAATTGTTTTCATTTTTTCTACCTCAACCTGTGTTGAGTTTCTATGCAATTCGTTCTCGCCCATTACCATTTCTCTCAAAGTTGAATGGCCAGTATAGTTGGCAACATTTACTGCGACCGCATTTTTATTCATCATGGCCGATAGCTTATCCATTGTGTAACCATCTCCGTCTTGACCTATCACGATGGTCGTAATCCCCTGACTCACTGCTGGCAAAGCACTCGGGCTACTTTTCATATCCCCAAAATGATGACTATGTGTGTCGATAAACCCAGGTGCAAGTACCAATCCTTTACCATCAATTTGTGTTTCGCCTGGTGTTGGTGTAAAATTGCCAATTTCAACGATCTTATTCCCTTGAATTTTTACAGCATTTGCTTTAACTGGGCCACCTGTCCCATCTATAACTTTGACATTGTAAATAAGTATTTTATTT
This sequence comes from Chitinophaga pinensis, assembly GCA_943324055.2. Lineage (GTDB taxonomy): Bacteria > Bacteroidota > Bacteroidia > Chitinophagales > Chitinophagaceae > Sediminibacterium > Sediminibacterium pinensis_F. The sequence goes on along the minus strand of CALPKD020000122.1, from coordinate 3,208 downwards.
TTAGCCTCTGGCATTTGTGCATTCGAGGTAAACGTCAATAATAACATTGTGCATGTTACAAAACAGATACGGAATATAGGCTGCATAGTATAAGTTGGTTGTATACTTAAAATTAATGCTTATCTATTTAAATAGGTAGGCTATTTTATAAGAATTGTATCGTTGATGCCCTGCAATACAAAGGGCACTCAATTGAGCGCCCTTTGATCATCAAAACATGTGTTTTTAAAACACCGAAAAATCCTATCCTACCCCAAGTTCTTTAACTTTTTTAAGTTGAAATATTAAGTAGATAATAACAGACCATACGCCGATTATAATCGCATACGCTAATATTTCAAGCCATATTGGAGAATGTCCGCGACGCGCAAATAAAGTACGGTGATCAAAATTACTAGTGTATACCGATTTTGTACCCCAAGGGACAATCATTTCTGCTGTTAAGTTGCCATAAGTTTCATTGTCTACTACACTTGCAACCAACACTAAATTTCCTTTAGTATCTCCAGGCAATGTGTCACGTTTAAATTCGGCCATAACACCCCCTACAGAATCTGTAGCGTAAGTTGGAGTTTCATTTGCATTCATAATACCCCCTAATCTTTTTACACCAACAATCATGTCGACTGCAGCGATCGGTGTCCATGTGGTGTCAACCAATGCCATCAGTTTTGCATTAATGATTCTACCATCCGCAGTATCAATTTGTATTTTTGCTTTAGTAATGGCCAATTCTCCTCTTGCCTCATCAAACGCTTTTGTAGTAGTAGACACTGCAACAAAATTTTGATTGGGTGATTTGATCCACTCTGCCTTAGCACTATTAGGAATGAGTACTAAAATTTGTCCTTTATCGTTTGTGATACCAGTGCCCAATAAGTTAGCTTTATCCGCATCGTTTGTGATATAAATTTTCGCAGGGACATTCGCTATTTTCTGAAACTTACCGTCAATTTTCGACTTTGCTTCCAATAATAAATGATGTGTGTAGTTATTATCATTAAAATATTTTAAAGTTAACGATAGGGTTGGTTTTTCGACCACATCCTGTGCCTTTAAAAAGCTAGGAGGGATACCTAATACTATTAAAAATAGTAATTGAATTATTTTATGCTTTTTCATTGCTCTCTATTTCGGTAATGGTTTCGTGAATTGGGATAATTGGAAAAATTCTTGCAAATATGGTTACAATTAACAGGGCACCTGCTAATGAACCGCCTGCAATTGCCCACTCTTCCCATGTTGGAATATAATGCCTGTAACTCTCTGGCACGTTGCTCATAGGTAAAAACGGATGCAACAAGGTAGGTGTCACAATTAGATATCTTTTAAACCAAGACCCTACAACCACTAAAATTCCAGCAACAAAAGCAGCTTTTGGTCTTCGCCCTTTTTTAAATAACAGAATACAAATTGGAATAATCATTGCTGTTGAAATTGCGAACCAAAATATGGCAGCGAATTCGCCTGTAAACAATCCCATTAAATGTTCTTCCTCTGATTTTTTCATTTTAAATGCTGGTACCAAAAACTCATTCACATTAAAATATAAATAAATCAATGCCAACAATACTACCACCTTACCCATTTTATCAAAATGGCTGTCAGTGATATATTTTTCCAACTTATAGTGTGTTCTAAAAACATACATTGCAATTAATACTGCACCAGACCCCACTAAAAAGGCACCTGATATAAAGTACGCTCCAAAATTAGTGCTATCCCATCCTGGACGATAGGTAGTAGCAAACAGCCAAGAGGTGACCGTGTGAATTGCAAAAGCTACTGGTATAATTGAAATAGAAAGTATATTAATAGCTTTCTCTGATATATGAAATTGTTCGGGTTTGTTTTTCCAAAAAGAACCTAAAAACACATATAATTTTTGCAACCATTTGCCATTACGTTCTTTGTGCTCAATCATGATTTTTAAATCAGGAAGCAGCGGAAAGTATAATAAAAGTATACTGATAAATAAATAGGTAGTGATTACAATTACATCCCAAATAATAGGAGACTGCAAACGACCATGTAAAAATAAATTGTAAAAACGATCTGGGCGACCCATATCCACAATGATGATTAATCCCGCAAAGCAAATTGCAGATACCGCAATAATTTCGGCAATCCTAGTCAACGGGGTACTCCAATTTACATCGGTCAACCTCAGTACTGCTGTAATTAAGGACCCTACTAAACTGATTGCTACAAAAAATACAAAGTTAGAAATGTAAATGCCCCATGATACATAATCACGCATCGCTGTCACTTCTAAGCCATAATACAATTGTCGACCATAGGCAAAAGCACCTAGTGCACATACTGCCAATAAACATATTACCCATATCGTTCCTTGCTTACCAAATTTTTGAGGTAATAGATCTTCGATGATTTTTTGTTCTGCTAACTTTTCCACGGTGTATTTGTTTTAATCATACAAAAAAGATACCTAGGCTTTCTTTTCGCCTTCTGCTGCTTCTGCATTGTTTTCAAAAGGAAAATTCCTATTCACTGGAGGCAAGTAATAAACACTTGGTTTAGTACCTAAGTCTTCCATTAATCGATACCCAGCTTTATCCTTTATCAATTCACTGAATCTAAATGTTTCAGCGCCATTAGTAACTGAGTCTTCCAAAATGTCTCCAAAGAAGAACACCCCGTTTGGACATGCTGACACGCAATGTGGTAAACTCCCTTGACGTACCATATCCGGACAGAAATCACATTTACCTACTGTACCTACTTTTTGAGGCATACTGGTTTCACAATTGTAAGGCTTGTCCGCAATGGCTGGTTCTAACTTAGGATCTTCCCAGTTAAATACTCTAGTTGAATAAGGACAAGCAGCCATACAAAATCTACAACCTACACAACGATCACTATCAATTAATACGATACCATCTTTTCTTTTAAATGTTGCATCTACAGGGCAAACTTTAACACATGGCGGTTCATCGCAATGCATACAAGTAGTGGGTTGCCAATAGGGTGCTGTTTTATCTGCATCTTGCATTGCATTTAACTTAATCCAGTTTTGGCCCGGATGAATATGGTGCATATGATTACAAGCAGACTGACATTTTTTTAAATTTTTACATCTTGAAAGGTCAATGACCATTGCGAATTTTTTCCCAGGAATACCAACTCTAGCTTCGTCATTTGACACAGTAGGCATTGCTGGAACTGGCTTTAAGAAAGCCTTGTCCAC
>CALPKD020000121.1 GCA_943324055.2 Chitinophaga pinensis | reverse complement strand
TATAATGTCTGTATTTTTGATTCATCCACTCCTGAAAAGTATTTTTTGGCTCACTAATCGTATGGGCATCTTTATCAATTACAATCGCAGTATTTTTTTTATTCGCTACTTGGTTGATAAATAAATCGTCGTCGCCACTTGGAATTTGATTGATAGACGAGAACCCTTTGTTTCTTAAAAAAACTTCTTTTTTATAAGACAAATTCCGACCTACTCCCATATAAGGTAAGCCTGCAAGTGCATAGGAAAAATATTGAAGCGCTGTTTGAAAAGTTTCGAATCGGATTAGTTTATTTAAAAAGCCTGGCTTTTTACGATAAGCGCCATAGCCAAGTACGATCTCAATATTGTCATCATATCCGTCTTGCATTAATTGCATCCAATGTTCACTAGCAGGAACGCAATCTGCATCGGTCAATAGTAAGGTTTCGTTCTTCGCAGATTTGATGCCAATGGATAAAGGGAATTTTTTCCCACTGATCATCTTTGCTTCTTGCGTAAGTATTACAGGGTTTAAATTCTTAAATGATTTTTTAAATTCCTCTAATAAATATTTTGTTTCATCTTCCGAATTATCGTTCACTAAAACTACTTCATGTGTGGTGTTATATTCCTGAACCAATACACCGGGTAAATTATTCATTAAATTATGCGCTTCGTCTCTTGCGCATATCACTACCGAAATAGGATGCTCTACATGCACCTGCTTATTAGGCTTCTTGTAAATGGCTAATCTAAGGAAAAAGAACAGGTAGTAAAACAGCTGAATTGCGATAATGCACACAAAGGCGCCTATCAATATGGGAGATAGTGGTAGGGTAGTAATCATGCTACAAAAGTAAAGCCTTTTGACCTTACCTTTGCGCCATGGCGGCACTAAAATTTGACTTACAACATCAGAGCACAAAGGGTGCATCTCGAGCAGGTACGATCACCACGGATCATGGCAGTATAGCGACTCCTATATTTATGCCCGTAGGTACGATTGGATCTGTAAAAGCAGTGACTCAACAACAGTTGAAAAAAGATATCAATGCTCAAATTATTTTGGGTAATACCTATCACTTATACCTGCGCCCAGGATTAGAAGTATTGGAGGCTGCGGGTGGCTTACATAAGTTTATGGGATGGGATAGGCCAATATTGACTGACAGTGGCGGGTATCAAGTATTTTCATTAGCGTCCAATAGGAAGATTACGCAAGAGGGTGCTTTGTTTCAGTCCCATATTGATGGAAGCAAGCACATGTTTAGTCCAGAAAAAGTGATGGACATTCAAAGGTCTATTGGTGCAGATATTATTATGGCTTTTGACGAATGTCCTCCAATACCAAGTGAATACGACTACGTTAAAAAAAGTTTAGACCTTACGAATGCATGGCTGGATAGATGTTTTAATAGATTGGCTGAAACACCAGATTTATATGGGCATACACAAAATTTATTTCCGATTGTTCAGGGAGGTACTTATGCCGATTTAAGAAAGGCGTCCTGCGAATACGTGAGTTCCAAAAATGCTGTAGGCAATGCAATTGGGGGACTAAGTGTAGGGGAGACCGAGGCTGAAATGTATGAGTTTACTGCCTTATGTTGTGAAAATTTACCAAAGGATAAACCAAGGTATTTGATGGGAGTGGGAACACCTTGGAATATTTTAGAAGCAATTGATTTAGGGGTGGATATGTTTGATTGTGTGATGCCAACCAGAAACGGCCGAAATGGGATGATTTTTACCACTCAGGGCGTAATTAATATCAAAAATTTGAAATGGGCAAAGGATTTTAGCCCATTAGACCCAGGTTTGCCAAACGAGATGAGCCAATATTACACAAAGGCGTATATGAGGCATTTGTTTGTAGCAGATGAAATATTAGGGCTAGAATTGGCAAGTATTCAGAATCTATCTTTTTATCTTTGGTTGGTTGGTCAAGCAAGGGAGCACATCATTGCTGGCGACTATTCAAGTTGGAAAACATCGATGATTGAGCAAGTAAAAACAAGATTGTAAAAGTAAAAACGAACTTTGAAAAAATTAGATTGGTATATATTAAAAAAGTTTTTGACGGTATTTTTCTTTGCCATCTTTTTATTTGCGGTAATTGCAATTGTGATTGATGTAAGCGAAAAAACAGATGACTTTGTGAAATCTGGATTATCTGCAGGAGAAATTATTACCCACTATTATTTTGGGTTTATACCACATATTATTGCTTTACTGTTTCCCTTATTTGTATTTATTGCAGTTATCTTTTTTACATCCAAGATGGCAGTGCAAACCGAAATTGTAGCGATACTTGCAAGTGGGACCTCTTATAATAGGTGGTTGAGACCTTATTGGATTGGAGGTATTTTACTAGGCTCACTTTTATGGGTTTCTAACCAATGGATTGTTCCTAAAGCAAATAATATTAGAGGTAGTTTTGAAGCAGCTTATGTGGATGCACACTCAAGCTATAATGCATTATTACAGACGTCCACCGATGTTTATTTTAGGATGGATTCATTCACTTATGCAGGTGTATACAATTATGATACTGCCTACAATAGAGGAAGTAGTTTTTTTGCGTACAAGGTGGAAAAAGACAAAGTGATTTATAATATTAGAGCAGAAAGCATTGTGTGGGATACTGCAACAAAGGATTGGCAATTGTCAGAAGTAGTGGAACGAAAAATATTTAATACCAAGGAATCCGTTTCTTATATTCCAAACGTACATAAGAAGTATCCTTTCAAGCCCGTTGATTTGGAAAAGGATAAATACACAAAAGATAAGTTAACAACGCCGCAATTAATACGTCAAATAAAATTAGAAGAAATTAGAGGATCCGAAGGTTTGAATGAATTAAAAATTGAACGCTATCGTAGGGATGCGACTCCCTTTACGGTATTATTACTCACCTTAATTGGCGGTATTATTGCTGGACGAAAAGTGAGAGGGGGTAGTGGGTCTCACTTGGCTTTAGGGTTCGCTATAGCAGCTTTATTTATCATTACGGACCGGTTCTCCACTATATTCTCAACCAAAGGTAATTTACCTCCTTTATTAGCGGCATGGATACCGAACATGATTTTTGTATGGGTGGTTTATTATTTGTACAAAAAAGCACCTAAGTAAGCTGTTTTGTAGTTAACTTTAGGCCCAATTTTAAAAGGTATCCCAATATATAGCCCTATGGAAGAAATTAAAGACCGTTTTAGTGCAAAAGCAACCGCAGCAAGTTTAGAGATTAAGGAATTAATCAAAGCGCATGGTGATAAGAAAATTGGTGATGTAACACTTGCCCAGGTATACCAAGGAATGAGAGGAATTACTGGATTGGTTACTGAAACAAGTTTATTAGATGCACAAGAAGGAATCCGTTTTCGTGGGTTTACTATTCCTGAATTACAAGTTTCATTACCAAAAGCACCAGGTGGTGACGAGCCTTTACCAGAAGGTTTATTTTACTTGATGATGGTGGGGGAAATTCCAACAAATGAAGATGTTAAAGCGATCACAAGCAATTGGCAAAGAAGAAGCCATGTACCTTCACACGTTTTTGCGGTGATTGATGCATTGCCTTTAAGTACACACCCTATGACGATGTTTGTTGCTGCTGTAATGGCTTTACAAACTGAAAGCAAATTTGCGCAAGAGTATGCTAAGGGGATGAATAAAAAAGATTACTGGCAATATTGTTATGATGACTCCATGGATTTGATCGCAAGATTACCAAGAGTTGCTGCCTATATATATCGCCGAAAATATAAGAACAATGAACATATCCATCCAAATGGATTGTTGGATTGGGCAGGTAACCTTGCATACATGATGGGCTTTGAAGATGAAAGTACAAAAGAATTAATGCGTTTATATATGACCATTCATGCGGATCATGAAGGGGGGAATGTATCTGCACATACAACACATTTAGTTGGTTCTGCATTGAGCGATCCTTATTTGAGTTATGCTGCTGGCATGAACGGTTTAGCGGGTCCTTTACATGGGTTAGCAAATCAAGAAGTAATCAAGTGGATTTTTGAAATGCAAGAAGCAATTGGAACAGACGCGCCTACTACAGAACAAATTGCAGAGTATGTTCAAAAGACATTAACGGCAGGTAAAGTAGTACCAGGTTATGGACATGCAGTATTAAGAAAAACAGATCCTCGTTTTACGGCTCAAATGGAATTTGGTAAGAAGCACTTAGCGGATGATAAATTAGTCAACACCGTTTGGAAAATATATGAGACCGTTCCTCCAATTTTAGAATCATTGGGTAAGGTGAAAAATCCATGGCCTAATGTGGATGCACACAGCGGTGCCTTATTAGTACATTATGGTATTGTTGAATACGAATTCTATACTGTTTTATTTGCGGTAAGTCGTGCCTTAGGGGTACTTGCAAGTTTAACATGGGATCGTGCATTAGGTTTCCCATTAGAACGACCAAAATCAGTAACAACTGATGCTGTAAAGCTTTGGTTAGATGGTAAAGGAGAAATTTAATTCAAATATTTTGTTGGGGAATTAGCTCAGCTGGTAGAGTACTTGCATGGCATGCAAGGGGTCAGCGGTTCGAACCCGCTATTCTCCACAGGCCAGCCTTTATTAGGCTGGCTTTTTTTTGCACAAAATATCGGCTTGATTAGAATCAATCTCATTGTTGACCCAGGTCCTTTGTCTTCCTTTATTGTAATAATAACTTCGTTGAACATTTTCCCACACAATCAGGGTGGAGAATATTTACCATTAAAAATTACAACTATGAAACAATCAAAGTTATTATTGCTATTATGCATATTGCTTGCTGGTTTTAACATTCATGCGTTTGCTCAGGATCAACTTCCCCCTGTAACTGTTGTTAGTCTTAATTACAAGTATATTAGGTCAATAAATGACACGAATGCAGCGCAACCAGTTCGCTTACTTCAGCACAGGGCAGCTAGTTATGACCTAAAAAATTCTGAATTTTATGAAGATGAATACGATGATTTTTTCATTTCATTTTATATTCCAGAGGGACAAATTTTAGGTACCTATGATAAAGAGGGAAAGCTTTTGCGTACTGCTGAGAAATTTAAAAATATTGCACTTCCGGTACCTGTGAGAAAAACACTTGCCGAAAAATATCCTGGATGGACAACAGCAAAAGATGTGTATCTCGTTAATTATGACGCAGATGCGGCTAGTCAGTACAAACGGTATAAAGTGGTATTAGAAAATGGTAAAAAGCGTTTAAGGGTAAGATTGGACGACAAGGGTAACATTTTTGAATAGATTGCCAAAAAAAATACGCAAAAAGGCCAATCTTGATTAAGG
>CALPKD020000120.1 GCA_943324055.2 Chitinophaga pinensis | reverse complement strand
TCAAACCCATTGAATGGAATTATACTCGACGGATAATAAGACACATGACGAAGCTCGACAAGGGGAAGCATTTGGTACAACCCAGGCTAAAGGGCCATTTGATAAATTCTTTTACGTAGAATCCTATGGTTGTGCAATGAATTTTGCGGATAGTGAAGTTGTGGCTTCTATATTAGAACAAAACGGATTTGGAAGTACACGCGATATTGAAATAGCAGACCTGATTTTAATAAACACTTGCTCAATCAGGGAAAAAGCCGAGCTCACAGTGCGCAAACGATTAACTGAATTTAGAAAGTTAAAGCAACAAAAGCCAGGTATGTTGGTAGGTGTTTTAGGTTGTATGGCAGAACGTTTAAAATCAAAACTATTAGAGGAAGAGAAGCTAGTCGATTTAGTCGTTGGTCCGGATGCGTATCGCACCCTACCCGATTTAATATTTGAAGCAGGCACTGGACAAAAAGCAGTGAATGTATTATTGAGCAGGGACGAAACCTATTCAGACATCTCCCCTGTTCGATTAAATACCAATGGAATTAGTGGTTTTGTATCTATCATGCGAGGATGTAATAATATGTGTAGTTTTTGTGTGGTCCCTTTTACAAGAGGCCGTGAACGCAGCAGAGATGCGTTTTCGATCATTGCAGAATGTCGTGATTTGTTTGAAAAAGGATACAAGGAACTCACTTTATTAGGTCAAAACGTAGATAGTTATTATTGGAATAATCCTGAAACAAACCAAGCAGTTACCTTTGCTCAATTACTGGAAAGCGTTGCGCTGATTGGATCTTCACTGAGAGTTCGATTTAGCACTTCTCATCCTAAAGACATTACTGACGATGTGTTACATGTGATGGTTAAATACGATAACATTTGTAAACATATTCACTTACCGGTTCAAAGTGGTAGCACTAGAATGTTGCAATTAATGAACCGAACTTACACAAGAGAATGGTATTTATCTAAAGTGGCACGTATCAGAGAAATAATGCCAGACTGTAGCATCACCGCCGATATCATTGCAGGCTTTTGTACCGAAACAGAGCAAGATCATCAGGATACTTTAAGTTTAATGGAAATTGCTCAATACGACTTAAGTTACATGTATTTTTATTCGGAGCGTCCAGGTACTTTGGCTGCAAAAAGATATGAAGATGATATACCTGAGGAAATTAAAAAAAGGAGATTGCAAGAAATTGTAGATGCGCAATGGATTCACTCAAATGAAAGCAATAAAAGAGATGGAGGTAAAATATTGGAAGTGTTGATTGAAGGGAATAGTAAAAAAAGTGACCAAGAGTGGATGGGCAGAACGAGTCAAAATAAAGTAGTGGTATTCCCTAAACTAGATCACAATTTAAAAACGGGTGAATATGTTCAGGTTACTATTAACGATTTTACAAAAGGCACCTTGTTGGGTGCATTAAAAAATAATTAAAATGGACTTACAGTCATTAAAAAATAGGTTTAGTATTATCGGCAATACGGTATCCTTGAATCATGCATTAAATACTGCTGAACAAGTAGCAGCAACCGACCTAACCGTACTTATTATAGGGGAGAGTGGCGTAGGAAAGGAAGTTTTCTCTCAAATTATTCATAGTTTATCGGCACGTAAACACAACCCGTTTATCGCTGTGAACTGTGGCGCGATACCTGAGGGTACCATAGACTCTGAATTGTTTGGTCATGAAAAAGGATCCTTCACTGGTGCGGTAGATAGCAGGAAGGGTTATTTTGAAACAGTGAGTGGCGGTACTATCTTTTTAGATGAAATTGGCGAAATGCCATTGGGTACGCAAGCGCGTTTGTTACGCGTTTTGGAGACAGGTGAATTTATTCGCGTAGGAAGTTCAAAAGTACAAAAAACAGATGTACGCGTTATTGCTGCAACCAACAGAGAATTATTAGAGTTTACACAGAAAGGCCGATTTAGAGAAGACTTATATTATCGTCTAAACACCGTGCCTATTCGCGTTCCAAGCTTAAGAGATCGCAAGGAAGATATTCCTTTGTTGTTCCGAAAATTTGTAGTGGATTTTGCCGAAAAATATAAGACAAAACCAATTTTCTTAGAGGAAGAAGCAAGGGCTTTATTAACAAAATATAGTTGGCCGGGTAATGTGCGAGAGTTGAAAAATATAGCAGAGCAAATTTCAGTTTTAAGCAAGACTGACCAAATCAATGCACAAATACTAGCGGGCTTTTTACCCCAGCATAATATTCATAATATGCCAATGGTGGCAACTGGCTCCCCGGTGGGTGAATTCGCAAATGAAAGAGAAATCCTTTACAAGCTATTCTTTGACATGAAAAAAGATGTGAATGAATTAAAAAAGATGTTTTTAGAAATGTTGCAAAACCCCTCTTTATCTGGCCAAACAGCAAATTATACGAGGGAGGCTTTAATGAATGAATTGAAAGAGGATTTGATGCCAGTTGCGCAAGCTACCTCAAGCAACCCTACTCCAATCCCTACTGTTCAATTAGCAAGTGCCCATTCTCATCCAGTGATTATTGACAATGAAGCCCAAAACCACTATGAAGTGGAAGAGTCATTAAACATCATGGATAAAGAAAAAGAACTAATTTTAAAGGCGTTGAAAAAACATAGAGGCCGACGAAAGGACGCTTCTAACGATTTAGGAATTAGTGAAAGAACCTTATACCGAAAAATTAAAGAATACGACATTGAAGAATAATAAACTCCAAGGGGCTAATTTTTTTAAGCAACTGCTTTTGGCAGTTGCCGTTGTCTTGTCGCTATGTGTTTCGAGCTGTGGAGTATATAGTTTTAAAGATGCAATTATTCCTGATAATATTAAGACAGTGAAAATTGGCTTTATCGAAAACAAAGCTAGATATATAAATCCTCAGTTGGCTCCTATGCTAACGGATAAGTTGCAGCAAAAAATAATTAGCCAAACAAAGTTAACGAGAACCAATAGTGATGATGCACATTATCAAATATTTGCAACCATTACCAATTACGATCCTTCACAAACAGTGGGTGTAAGTGGCCAACAGGCTTCCACTAATAGACTTACTGTAACTGTGCATGTGTTGCTTAAAAAAACTTTAGATAATAAAGAACAAGAGTTTGATGTTAGCCGCAATTTTGATTTTTCTGCAAACTTAACTTTGAATCAAGCCGAGGGGCAATTAATGGATGATATCCTTCGCAATATCACAGACGATATATTTAATCAAATCTTTTCAAATTGGTAATATGACCCCATCTGTGCTTAATTCGATTTTATTTCAGTGGACGGGGAATAGTTCTTTAGAAACTATAGAAACCTCGGTGCTAGAAAATTGGGTGACTAACCACCCCTATAGCCCTAGTTTACAATTTCTATTAACAAAGAAATATGAAATTGAGGGTAATGACAGCTATGCTGTTCAATTGCAAAAAACAACTACTTTCTTTCCTTCTGCATTAAATTTACACCAATGGTTGAATAATAAAGACGAGGATGTATTGTCTGCACCTGCAGATATCAAATTAACCAATATTGTATCTGATCAATTGGCTCAATTTAAAGCGACTGACAACCAGGAGGCATTGGTTTTTGAACAACCACTAACTCCACTTCAAAAGGACTATTTTGCGGCACAAGGCATCGAAATTGACCTATCTAAAGTACCGCAAGACAAGTTTACAAAACAATTGAGGAGTTTTACTGCCTGGCTAAAGGTGTTAAAGCACCCTGAAACAGGTCCAAATTTGGCTGAAATTGGAGAAGAACAAGAAAAGGCAATCGCTGAAATAGCCGAAAAAGCGAACAAAATGGAGGATGTGATTACTGAAGCAATGGCTGAAATATGGGAGAAACAAGGGAACAATAAGAGGGCAATTGCCATCTATTTAAAATTAAGTTTTATTTTTCCTGAAAAATCCGTTTATTTTGCGTCTAGAATTGAACAATTAAAACAAAAGAAATGATTACTTTATTCTTGATATTGATTATTGCAGCGTGTATTGGCTTAGGTTTTATGGTATTAATACAAAACCCTAAGGGTGGCGGTTTAAATGCAAACGTGGGTGGTTTAACGAACAATTTTATGGGTGTTAAGCAAACTACAGATGTACTTGAAAAAGGAACTTGGGTATTTGCAGCTGTAATCGCAATTTTAGCTATTACTTCAACTGTATTCTTAAGATCGGCTACGGGTAGTAATTCTGACAAAGGATTATTGAACAAAGTAAACACTTCAGCAACAACTGCTCCTGCACAAACAGCGCCAGTTCAACAAACTGCTCCAGCAGCTCCTGCACAAACAGCGCCAGCTACTGCACCTACAACAGATAAAAAATAGTAAGGCTTCCACATTTAGTGGATACTTTATTTAACTAAAATATTTTGTCCCCACCTAAACAAGGTGGGGATTTTTATTGTATTTTGAATTATGAAAAAAATTGTAGTCTTTGCCTTATTTATATTGTTATGCTATGAAGCCTACAATGTATTTATCAATACCACACATTTTAGTGGGGAGAAAGCGTCATTTGAATATTCGAGTGGAACAATGAGTATATCAGCACTTGCTGATACGTTGTATGCAAAAAAAATAATTAGAGAAAAACTCAGCTTTGTCTTACTAGCAAATGCATTGCATGTTCAAGAAAAGGCCAAATCGGGCAAATATCTAATTAAACGTGCTACTAGCCTATTTACTGTAATGCGCATGCTCCGGAATAATCAACAAGCAACTGTTAAGTTTATTTTAAATAAAGTGAGGACAAAGGGAGAGTTGGCAAAATTGGTATCCAATACTTTTTCAATGGACAGCATCGAATGTGCTACTTTTTTTAACAGCAACGATTCATTGGCGCCTTTCGAAACAGATACCACTCAACTATTGACTTTATTTATTCCAAATACGTACGAATTTTATTGGTCCACCCCTTTGCCAAAGTTGATGCAAAAAATGAAGAATTATCGGGATGAATTTTGGGCAGAAAATGACCGATTCGCTAAGGCTAAGAAAATGGGGATGACCCCAGATGAAGTATACACATTGTCGTCCATCGTTGAGGAAGAATGTAATTATGATACCGACAAAACCTTAATCGCAAGTGTATATCAAAACAGGTTAAAAATAGGTATGCCATTACAAGCTTGCCCAACGATAAAATTCGCTATGCAGGATTTTACCATCACCCGTATTTATGAGAAATACCTCACCAACCCTTCTCCATACAATACTTATAACCGAAAAGGCTTACCGCCTGGTCCAATTTGCACACCTTCCCCAATAACAATTGATTTAGTATTAAATGCACCAACTACTAAGTATCTTT
>CALPKD020000119.1 GCA_943324055.2 Chitinophaga pinensis | reverse complement strand
TTTTGCAAAAACACTATTGCCTAAATTGGATGTAGTCCCAGCAAGAGGCCAGGTATTTGTTACAGCCCCTATCCCCGACTTTAGGTTAAAGGGAACCTTCCATTTTGACGAGGGTTATTATTATTTTAGAAATGTGGGTGACCGTTTATTATTAGGAGGTGCAAGGAACAAAGCATTTGCTGCAGAAAAAACCACTTCACTAGAAACCACCAAGCTAATACAGGACACATTAGAGCAATTCATGATGAAACGAATATTGCCAAAAGGTAGTAAGAAACCAAAAATAGAAATGCGCTGGAGTGGCGTAATGGCCATGGGGAAAGAAAAGAAGCCTATCATACAGGAAGTGCAACCTAATGTTTATTGTGCGGTACGTATGAATGGAATGGGTGTAGCCATCGCACCAATTGTTGCCCAAAAAGCAGTTAAATTAATGCGTGGGTAATGTTATCTTTGCCGCATGGGGCAGAAAAAATTAATCAAGTTTGCGGCAATTAAGGAATATGAAAATGTATTGGAATACCCTCAGGGTATGCCAGGCAAATGGGCTGCATTTTTTAAAGAACTTGAAAAAGGTACTGTAAACATTTCATTAGACCAACTGCCTGTTGAAAAACCCAATAAGCCATTGCTATTAGAATTAGCTTGCGGCCGTGGCGAATATGCAGTAGGCTTGGGCCGTATGTTCCCCGAACAAAATTTTATAGGTTTAGATATTAAGGGAAACCGCATTTGGAAAGGTGCGGGCATAGCAATTAAAGAAGGACTAAAAAATATAGCTTTTGTAAGAACGCAAATTGACCAAGTAACCAACTATTTTGAAAAAGACGAAGTAAGTGAAATATGGATCACTTTCCCTGACCCGCAAATACGTTTATCTAAAGCGAAGAAGCGACTTACACACCCAAAATTTCTTAGGCAATACCAACAGTTTTTACAACCAGGCGGAATAGTACATTTAAAAACTGATAGCCCAAATTTGTATCAGTTCACTTTAGCGGTAATTGAACTTTATGAATTAACCTTATTGGAACAAACGGCCGACCTATATGCAGAAGCAAGTATTGACCCCCGTTGTACCATTAAAACTTACTATGAAGGTTTGAATATTGCAGGCAGTAATAAAATACATTATATTCAATTTAAGTTAGATAAAGCGTTGCCGGTTGATAAAGAAGAAATACTAAAAGAAATTATAGCAACTTTTGAAATAACGGAAACGCACGATGCAAAAAGAGAAAGAGGCATGCAGCCAAAAGAAAATTAAAAACAATGACTGAAGGAATACAATATTATTTAAACCTAGATGGTAAATGGGTATTTACAGAAACCTACCACAAAGAAAGGGGCTATTGTTGTGGTAATGCTTGTAGGCATTGCCCGTATAAGTATGAGGCGGTTCCAGAACCAGTAAGGACTAGATTATTGCTAATAAAAGAATTAAGTACCATTAAAAGTCCAAATGCAGTACACGGCGAAGACAAATGATTTTTTTCAAAACGTATTTGATGTAGTACGATTAATCCCCAAAGGGCGTGTTACCAGCTATGGTGCTATTGCAAAATATTTAGGTACAGGCGGAAGCTCTCGAATGGTAGGCTGGGCAATGAATGCCTCCCATGGCGTAAAACCAAAAGTCCCAGCACACCGTGTAGTAAATAGAAATGGTATGTTAAGCGGGAAGGCACATTTTGAAACCCCCACTACAATGGAGGAACTGTTATTGAAGGAAAAAATAAAAGTTCAAAACGAAACCATACTGGACTTTGAAAAATTATTTTGGGACCCTGTTATCGAATTGTCTATGTAAGAAATTCAAGTGCTAGTTCCTAATATTTCATGCTTTCTAAAAACAGAAACGTCTGTTTATATTTTACTACTTTGAAAAAATATTTTGAGTGCTTTTCCAGATATTATTATCAGAAGTGGATTTTATGATAGTATTGTAATAATTGTTTTTTATCGTCAATATTGATGCAGCAGTATTTGTAATAACTTGTGGGCATAAGTTTTCACTGCCCCCTGGACAAGCAAGATCACTAGCTTGTTGTGCACAACAATCACCACAAAAATCAATTGTGCAAAGGCATATAGGTCCACTACTAAGACTTGTGCAAGATGCTCCATTTTTACAAGGGTTTACTTCGCAATAATTAGTGGAAGTTGTAAATGTCATTAAATTTGAATAAGCAGTCTCATTATTACTATTTGTAGCATAGGCCCTGTACTTATAAGCAGTATTTGATGAAAAATCATCTATAGTTATACTAAAATCTAGTATCCCTCCAGCAACAATAATTTTTCTTGCGTTGTCAATTGTCGGAGTACTTATGTTTGAATTATTTAATACTACAAAACCATTTTCCTTAATTGTTAATTTAGATACATTCAGCTTAATACTTCCGTATAATGTTGCGTTACTATTATTGTAGTTAGGTTCATTTACCGTATTCACCGAAGGTAAACGCTTGCCTTTGATAATACCAATAGGAACAACCTGGGCACTAGCGAAATCCGAAAATAATAAAAGGAAAAGTAATAATTTTTGCATAATTAAAAATTTTGTAAACAAGACCCATAATAATGAGTCCCGTCATAGATTAAGGTTATCAAATCAATAGCATTGGCAGCTGTAGTAATCGTTGGCACTGCGGCATCTGACCATTTCATAATTGGGAAAGTAAGCGTTCTCCCTCCTGTACCATCTTGTTTAACCTTTATTATATAAGTGCCTATTTTGGGGTTTGAAAAAGTAAGTGTAGTGGGTCCCGTTAACACGAGTTCCAACAAATTCCCAGTAGACAAGTCTAATGTTGTAGTAGTAGTTGAATTTATCGCAGTAGGCTGCGTTAATTGAAAAGTTTGCGCTTTTACATTTGAAGACTCTAAATCAACTAAAGTTAATCCTGTATTTATAGTATAAGACCTATCTGAGCTTAAGTCTAAGCCTGTGCCGTTAATCGTGATAACTCTTGAAGTTGGAACAGCCCCTAAACTTACTAAAGTTGGAAGTACTTGATCACCAGTATTTGAGCCTGATAAAGTAGTAATACCTAATTTAGATTTTATAGAGCTTGTCGTTTCATCTCCTGAATTTACACCGCTTGTATTTGAAATAACTCCAGATTGAACATCAGTTACATAGTTTCTATTAGTGCTTGGTACAATATCAGCTGTGGTAGCATCAGCACCACCTGTTATTAATCCTTTTGTATCGTAGGTAATTTTTGTTTTTGTTGCACCAGTAATCGCGCTATTTGGTATTATATAACTTGTGCCCGCAGTTAAAGGTATTTGATAATCTGTACCTGCAACTAAAGGGGCTTGTACATTTGTACCAATCACTAATCCCAAATTAGCTCTTGCTGCTTCAGCTGAAGTTGCACCGGTACCTCCATTAGTAAGTGCTATTTTCGTTCCACTCCACGTTCCACTAGTAATTGTACCAACTGTAGTTAAATTATTACTTCCAGCCCATGTACTTAATGCCGTATTTTCTACATTGCTAAGTCCTACTTTCGATTTATTAATTCCAGGTGCTAGTTTAGCATCAGTTACTGCAAGGTCAGCTAATTTTATTGTAGTTATTCCACCATCAGCAACACCACTTGACGCAGCATTAGCAGTAACGTAATCTTTAACCGCTTTTTGCGTTGGGAATAATACGTCACTCGGGGATACGCCACCTAAATCAGATGCGCTTGATTTATTAGAGGCATCTTCCTTTAGCGCTAAGCTAGTTGTTACATCCGAAGCATTTGCTTTTAATAATAAAGCTGTATTGATATCTGCCGTGTTTGCTTTTAAAGCAAGTGCAGTGTTTGTAGCGTAACTACTTAAATCCTGATCCCCGGTATTCGTACCTATGATAACTGCTAGTTTTGCTTTTTCGTCATTCGAGTAATCGTTGGTAGATAATTCCTTGCCTGTTACTTTATCAACCTTATTTGCTAAACTAGTTATTAAATCGGAAGCGTTTGCCTTTAATACCAAAGCGGATAATCCATCAGATTGGTCCATTTTTAAATTAATTCGATTTGATAAACTTGCCGTATCAGCATAGTTTAACTTTACATTAATTCTACTAGATATGTTCAATGTATCAAGAAAACTCATCTTTACATTAATTCTGTTAGATAAATTTAATGTATCTGCAGTATTAAGTTTGGCAAGCATTACCAATGCAACTGCTTTACTAATTGGCTTTAATGAATCGGCAGTATTATTAACCTTGTCTAATTGTAAGCTATTTTTCAAATCAAGCAGGGTACTTGAACCAGTGCCCCCCCGAGCTACTGGCACAAGGCCTACAATATTTTCAGCAGCTACTCCATTAGCAAAATAGGCATAAGCAACATATTGTAATTGTGTTGTGCCTAAAGTAATAAAATTATTACCAGCATTCGCATCCATCTCAATTTTAATAAATTTTGGGAATTCCTGCCAGTTAATATTGCTATATGTCCCCATGCTTGAAATTGCAGTACCGTCACCGATAACTAAATTAAAAAGGCCTTGTGCATTGGTGTTAATGGTTTTAGTTTCCTGATATTCTATATTACCGGTAGTTGTACCTTTCAAAACGCTTAACCTAATGGATATAGGTTGTGAAGCAAGGATAACGTTATTACTATTTCTCGCAACGCCCTGAAAATTCATCCCACTTTGTGCTAGAGTGGAAATTGAATAAAATAGTACAAAAGTGAATAGGAATAGGAATTTAGAAAAAGCTTTTACCATAGTTATAATCTTATAATTTTATAAATACCATGTTGTACTAAACCTATAGTAGGTTGATATGCAATATCAAAAAAGTATAACCCCACTGGAAGGTCATTAAGGACGAGTGTTTTGGGTTGTTGTAACCCTATTTCATCCAACTCCACCCTTTTGTATAATAGAGACGCACTATTAAAAACAGAAACTATTGCCTTGCCAGGCTTTTGCATCTTAAACACAATCTTTACATTATCGTAACTCGGATTGGGAGTTATTAGAATTTGGTTGCCAAAAGCTACTACTCCAAGCTCGGTCACAGAAGTTACTAAATCCGTCTTTGGCTGTAATACCCCAATATTTAATTGAAAATTGCCATTTAAAAAACTGCCAATCGCAGCCGTCTCCCCAATACTCCATTCCGCATTTACAGGCAACCCCGCACTAGCGCCACCGCCTGTGTTAAAAACCGCGGGCTTTAAGATTTGAGTGCTACCTAAAAAAGGTAGTAAAAAAAATAGTTGTAAAAGTAAAATGCGCATTAGTAAAGACAAAAATCTATAAAACAGTCTGCTAATAGATTGTTTGTTAACTAAACAAGGGCAACTTTTCGGA
>CALPKD020000118.1 GCA_943324055.2 Chitinophaga pinensis | reverse complement strand
CTCAAATAAAACAAACCGCAGCAGAATTTCAACGTTTCGCAAAAGAAACAGGCACCCCAGTATTCCTAATTGGCCATATCACAAAAGAAGGTACCATTGCTGGGCCAAAAATATTAGAGCACATGGTGGATACGGTACTTCAGTTTGAAGGAGACCGTCATTATGCATATAGGATGTTGCGTACCTTAAAAAATCGTTTTGGTAGCACGAGTGAACTAGGTATTTACGAAATGACAGGAGCTGGAATGCGCGTTGTCACCAATCCTTCTGCATTTTTAATTGCACAGCGAAATGAATCATTGAGTGGAAGTACTATTGCCGCTTCTATGGAGGGTATGCGTCCATTATTAATTGAGGTGCAGGCATTGGTTACACAAAGTGTGTATGGCACTCCGCAACGAACCGTCACCGGTTTTGACTTAAGAAGATTACAATTATTATTAGCAGTATTAGAAAAGCGCGGCGGATTTGCCTTTGGCATGAAAGACGTTTTTGTAAACATCGCAGGTGGTTTAAAAATCGAAGACCCTTCATTGGATTTAGCAATCATATTATCTCTTCTTTCTTCTTATGAGGACATCCCATTACCTCAGGGTATTTGCTTTGCAGGTGAAGTGGGATTGAACGGAGAAATTAGAGCAGTCAACAGAATCCAACAAAGAATTGCCGAAGCTGAAAAATTAGGCTTTGAAAAAATTTATATCTCTGGGTTTAACCAAAAAGGATTGGAGCCAAAAAAATATGGTATTCAAATTATCCCAATCGAAAGAGTAGATGAAGCCTACCGATTGTTTTTTTAGTGTTGCAATTTATTGGGACCACTATAAGGGAATATCTTAATTCTTTTCTCCATTTATTCTATCCTCATATTTGTTTGCATTGTGGTACCGAGCAATTAGAAAAGCATAACGTGCTTTGCATGAATTGTACCATGCAACTACCCTACACTGACTTTTTCCCAATGGAGCACAACGGGATTGAAAAAATATTTTGGGGAAGGACGCCTATCCAAGCGGCAGGTGCCTTGTTATTTTTTACAAAAAATAGCATTGTACAACTGCTCCTATTTGAACTAAAGTACAAGCAAAACAAAAAGGCAGGATTGTTATTGGGCAACCTGATTGGACAAGCTATTAAAACGAGCGCCCGATTCGAACAAGTTGATTATTTAGTGCCTATTCCTATTAGTAATAAAAAACAAAGGAGCAGAAGTTTTAATCAAGCGCAAGTAGTATGCGAGGGCATATTGCAATCTTGGCCGAGTGTTAAAATTATCGGCAACCTAAAAAAAAGAGGTTCGGGTCGGACGCAAACGCATAAAGATCGGATTCAAAGAAGCAGGACTAAAGATGCCGATTTTTATCTTACTGCACCTCATGAATTAGTAAATAAAAACTTGCTCATTGTAGACGATGTAATAACCACAGGGGCCACCATCGAAAGCGCCTGTATTTGTTTACAGCAAGCAGCCCCTAAGTATATTTACCTGGCAGCGGCCGCCTATACCATTTCGTAAACTTTTTTAGTAAATTGTTGTTATATTTATTATTCAACTACAATACTATGAAATTGATCGCCACCTTTATTTTTGCAGCAATGACTTTATTAACGAATGCGCAAAGCATCCATAGCTTTAATGTAAAAAGTATCGACGGAAAAGAAATCAACCTTGCCAGTTTTAAGGGCAAGAAAATTTTAGTGGTTAACACAGCAAGTCAATGTGGCTATACCCCACAATACGAAGCCTTGCAAAAAGTATACGCACAATACAAGAATAAATTAGTGATTATAGGTTTCCCTTGCAATCAATTTGGTGGTCAAGAGCCAGGTACTAATGAGGAAATTGTAAGTTTTTGTCAAAAAAATTATGGAGTCACTTTCCCACTAGCGGATAAGGTGGACGTAAAAGGCGATCGTGCTGCTCCAATTTACCAATGGTTGACCCAAAAGTCAAAAAATGGGGTTTTGGACGCAACAATTGGCTGGAACTTCAACAAATTCCTTTTGGACGAAAACGGAAAAATGCTCGCTTACTTTCCAAGTAGTGTGAAGCCTGATAGTGACAATATTTTGTCTTATCTAAAATAATTAGCTTAGGCAAGGATCCATTATCTTCGCTCTATGTTATTGAGCGAGGTAATTGGACAGGATAAATTAAAACAACAATTGGTTGAAATGGTGCAGCATCAAAGGCTCAGTCATGCCTTGTTGTTTGTTGGACCAGAGGGTGCCGGCGCCTTGCCCCTAGCCATTGCATTTGCCCAATACATCGTGAGCCTCCCAAACGACAAAAAGGAAGCAACCCTTGATATGTTTGGTGCCCCTGCTGAACCTCCAACTCCCAAAGTATATAGTCCAGATGAAATTGCTAGTTTGCCAGCTTACGCAAGGGCAAGCCAATTGATGCACCCCGATTTACATTTTTCCTTTCCGACCATTTCTGAAAAACCTGGTGCCAAGAATATTAGTGCCAATTTTATTGAAGAGTGGAGGGAGTTTATAAAAGTTTATCCCTACGGGAATGTGTTTGATTGGTTACAATTTATTAAGGCCGAAAATAAACAGGGTAATATTAGCGCAGATGAATGTGCAGAAATTTTAAAAAAACTATCCTTTAAAAGTTTTGAAAGTGCCTACAAAGTACTTGTCATTTGGATGCCCGAATATTTAGGAAAAGAAGGGAATAAACTATTAAAGTTGATTGAAGAGCCGCCAGATAATACCATTTTCCTATTGGTAGCTACTTCTGAAGAAAATATCCTACCCACTATACTAAGCCGTTGTCAGTATATTAAAGTTCCTAGGTTGACCAAAGAGGATATTAAAAAGGCACTAATAGAAAAAGGCCAGATCGAACCTGAAAAAGCGAGCCAAGTGGCTGCA
Organism: Chitinophaga pinensis; assembly: GCA_943324055.2. GTDB lineage: Bacteria > Bacteroidota > Bacteroidia > Chitinophagales > Chitinophagaceae > Sediminibacterium > Sediminibacterium pinensis_F. The sequence goes on along the minus strand of CALPKD020000118.1, from coordinate 2,456 downwards.
ATGTCAGACGGAAACTATTTGGAGGCCTTGCACCTGTTGCAACATAGTGATGGAGACTTCCTAGCCCAAATCAGAGAATGGCTTAACGCAATCCTGAAAAATGGCCCATTAGCCCAAATGAAATGGGTAGATGACATGAGTAAGATGGGTAGAGAGCCCCAAAAGCAGTTTTTGAAGTACTTTAATCACTTAATTGAACAAAGTATCCATTTAAAAGTGATGGGCAACGATTTACCTATGGATCCGTCCTTGAAGGATTTTGCACTTAGGATCAATAAAATTGCCGGAGTAGGCCAAATGGAAGCTATTTTACAAGAATTAGATAAAGCAACCTACTATATTGAACGCAATGCCAATCCTAAAATGCTTTTTATGGCCCTGGGCATCAAGTTCTATCATATCATTCAGAACAAAACCTTAATTTTGACAGAAGCGTAGCTTTGTGAAGCAAGAAAATGGTAAAAGTAGTTATGCTGGGTATTTTATTCATTAACAGTTAGAACTTAGATATATGGGATGTGGATCATGTGGAACTGGCAAACCAGGCGGTTGCAAAAGCAATGGCGGATGTAGCACTGGTGGCTGTAACCGATTAAACGTACACGATTGGTTGAGCGATTTACCAATTGACGATATTGAAGCCCAATGCAAAGTGGTAGAAATCAGCTTTAAGCAAGGCAGTCGTAAGGAATTTTTCAAAAACCCAACTTCAGCCCAATACGAAAAAGGCGACTACTTAACAGTAGAAGGTGTCAACGGATATGACTTAGGAGAGGTTTCTTTAACTGGCGAACTAGTTCGTTTGCAATTAAAGAAAAGAGCAATGGACGAGTTCAATCCTGACATGAAAAAAATTCTTAGACCAAGTACCGACAGGGATTTGGAAACTTACAAAATTAGCAAAAGTAGAGAAGCCGATATTTTAGCCAAGAGCCGTGCACATGCAAGAAATTTAAGATTGCAGATGAAACTGAGCGAAGTAGAGATTCAGGCAGATGGTAAAAAAGGTACTTTCTTTTATACTGCTGACGATCGTATTGACTTTAGAGAATTGATCAGATTATTTGCCGGTGAGTTTAAGGTGAAGGTCGAAATGAGACAAATCGGAATTCGTCAAGAAGCCGCTAAAGTGGGTGGTATCGGAAGTTGTGGCCGTGAATTATGTTGTAGCACTTGGCTACATGATTTCAAAAGCGTGAACACAACTGCAGCTCGTTATCAAAACTTATCCATCAATCAAACCAAATTAAGTGGCCAATGTGGTCGTTTAAAGTGTTGCTTGAATTTTGAATTAGATACTTACTTGGATGCGCTTCAAGCGTTCCCTGATTATGCTGATAATTTGCAAACAGCAATGGGTCAAGCCTTTTTGATTAAGAAGGATATCTTCAAAAATTTAATGTGGTATACCCTTCCTAATAACACAAAACATTTCCCACTCACTATTGAACGTGTTAAGGAAATCAAGAACTTAAATAAGCAAGGTATTGTCGTTGACGAATTGGAAGCAGTGGAAGTAACAAGCGGGAAACCTAAGGAAGTTGAACCTGATTTTGTAGATGTAGTAGGACAAATAAGTTTAAGAAGTTTAGAGAAAAACGATAGACGCAGAAGAGACCAACAAAGAGGCGACCAAGGTCGTCCTGGCCCAAGAGACAATCGTGGACTAAATAATAATGAACGTCGTCCTTTTAACAATGATCGTACATCAGGACCTCGTCCACAAAGTGGGCCAGCAGGCCAATCGGCTCAAGGGCCTAGACCTCCTATGAACCCTAACCGTCCAATGAACAGACCTAGCAACAGGCCTAGCAATCCTAACGAAGCAAGAAATAACAATCCAAATAACAGACCTAATAATCCTAACCAAGGACCAGCAGGCCCAAGCGCTGCACCGAGCAACGGACCAATAAACAACAATCCGACTGAAGGTTAATTTTAAAAATTGCACTTGGAAAATTTTTACCCAAAAAAATACCCCCGAAATTCGGGGGTATTTTTTTTATTTTTTGATCAACTTAGTTATACAATTTTTCTAGTTCTTCATTTGTAAAGTCCATTAAGGTTTTTACATAATCAGGAGAAAAATTAAATTCCAAGCCTGCTGTTTTGTATAATTCTGGCAAAGTTCTTGTGCCACCAAGTGCCAAGGCATTCATATAGTTTTCTAAAGCTTGTGCTGGATTTTTTTGATATTGCATCCACATGCCAATTGCACCTAATTGGGCAATACCATATTCGATATAATAAAAAGGGACTTCAAATAAATGCAATTGTCTTTGCCATCCAATTGCACGATATTGTTTCAAACCAGAAAAATCGATGCTCTTACTTGAAAATTCTTTTACAATATTCTGCCATGTATTGGTTCTTTGTTCAATCGTATGTGCTGGATTTTCATACACCCAATGTTGGAACTTATCAATGATTGCAATCCAAGGAAAGATCGTAATAGT
>CALPKD020000117.1 GCA_943324055.2 Chitinophaga pinensis | reverse complement strand
TTACCATAATTATTTCGAACAAATCCAGTACAACTTGCACTTGGACTTACTATATAATCTGCCCCGTCAAAATCTTGCACGAACTTAGTACATACATCTTTTGATTCTCCCCAAAATCCTGCATTAAAAGCAGGCTGCCCACAACAGGTTTGCTTTTCATTATACTTAACGGTACAACCCGCTTTCTCTAATACTTTAATTGTATTAAAAGCAACTTGAGGATAAAGCTGATCGATAAAACAAGGTACAAATAGTTGAACTGTCATACTCAAAATTACGAATTGTAAATAAAAAAGGAACAGATACAAAAAAGGCATTCTCAACAATATGTGGAGAATGCCTTTTAAATAGGTTTAAAGTAGGTTAGGGCTGTACTTTTAAACGGTTGATATATTTATCCGCCATAAATCCTTTTTCTGATTTAGGGTACTTCGCTTTAATGTCTTTGTACATTTCAATTGCTTCGTCTCCTTTACCGTCTAATTCCAAAAGACTAGCAGCACGGAAAAGGTATTCAGAAGAAATTGCCTCTTCTTCAGGGAAATGAGCACCTGCTTTTTTGTAGTAGGTAATCGCATCCTCGTTTTTCTTTAATTCAGCATAAGCATCTCCAATGGTACCAAAAGCAATTGCTTGAACTTGCTTTGCACTTGTTGAAAAATCGGTAAGGTATTCAATTGATTTGTTAAAATCGTTTGTTTTAAAATAACTAATACCTGCATAATATTTTGCAAGATTAGCAGCATTGGTTCCGCTGAATTCTTTCATTACAAATAATACACCCTTATTCGTACCATCTCCATTTAACACTAGGTTAGATGAATCGATTGCGAAATATTTCTCAGCTGTGAATAAAGCATCTGCAGCTTTTACTTCACGTGGTTTTTGATATAATTCAGTATACCCGAAAAAACCAGCTATTAATACTACCGCAATTACTAAAGTAGCAGTAAGTGCTTTTTGATTGTTTTTTACGAAATCTAAAAACGGATGTTTGTCTTGGTGGTTTAAATCACTCATGTTTTTTTATTAAAAATTAGTCAACAATAAAAGGATAATTCTGGTCAATATAAACGTCTTTCAATAATTCACTATCGTCAGGCCATGGGCTATCTTCAGCAAATTTAACAGAAGCTTCAACGATCACTGAAATTTTATCATCAATTGCTTGCAATTCTTCCTTGGTAGCAAAATTGTTGGTTAAAATAGTTTCAGCAACTTTTGTGATGGGGTCTTGATTCTTATATTCTTCAACCTCATCTTTAGTTCTATATTTCTGAGGATCCGAAACAGAGTGACCTCTATATCGGTAGGTCTTCATTTCAATTAAGGTTGGGCCTTCGCCATCTCTAGCACGTTTCACCGCTCTAGCAACCCCTTCGTGAACGGCCTCGGAAGTCATACCATCAATTTTGTCAGAAGGCATTTCGTATGCATCTGCTAATTTGTAGATATCTACCACATTACTTGTTCTTTCGATAGACGTTCCCATTGCATAGTTGTTATTTTCACAAATGAAAACAACAGGTAATTTCCACAACATGGCTAAGTTAAAAACCTCGTGTAACATACCTTGTCTTGCAGCACCGTCTCCAAAGAAACATAATACTACATTTTTAGAATCTCTATATTTTTCGGCAAATGCTAAACCAGCACCTGTTCCAATTTGAGCTCCTACAATTCCATGTCCACCAAAGAAATAATGTTCTTTACTAAATAAGTGCATACTACCACCTTTGCCTTTAGAACAACCAGTTGCTTTACCATATAATTCAGCCATCGCCGAATTAGGGCTCATTCCCTTTGCTAACGCTAACCCATGATCACGATATCCTGTAATAAAAGGATCTTCCTGATTGGTTGCAGTCATACATCCAGCAGCAATGGCTTCTTGTCCATTATAAACATGGAAAAATCCACGGATCTTTCCTGCCATTTTATACATTTCTTCTGATTTTGATTCAAACTGACGTATTAATTGCATCAATTCGTACCAATACAGGTAAGTTTCTTTAGAAAATTTTTGGGCCACAGTCCTTTAATTTTGAGGAGCAAATATACTGTTTTCGTATTAAAACCGAGCAAAAACAGTCTTATGCTTCATTTAAAAATGGGTATTTAAAGTCAACAGGAGGGTTAAAAGTCTCTTTTATAGTTCTGGCACTTAACCATCTGTATAAATTCAACATACTTCCTGCTTTATCATTGGTTCCGGAAGCACGTGCTCCACCAAAAGGTTGTTGACCAACTACAGCACCAGTTGGCTTATCATTTACATAAAAATTACCTGCTGCATGACGTAGCTTTTCGGTTGCCAATTCAATTGCTGCTCTATCTTGCGCAATGATTGCTCCAGTAAGTGCATATTTTGAAGTGCTATCTAATATTTGCAATGTTTTCTCATACTGAGCAGCTGGATAGGTGTAAATAGTTAATACAGGGCCAAAAATTTCTTCACACATGGTTAGGTATTTTGGATCTGTCGTTTCAATCACTGTTGGCTCGATAAAATATCCATTTTTCTTGCTAAAGTTACCACCTACTAATATCTTGGCTTTCTTATCTTTTTTTGCTTTGTTGATATACTTTGTAATATTATCAAATGATTTTTCATCAATCACTGCATTCACGAAATTGGTGAAATCTTCAACCGTTCCCATTTTCATGGATTCCACCATCTTCACCAATTTGGCTTTTACAGCCACAGCGATATTACTAGGCAAATAGGCACGGGATGCAGCAGAACATTTTTGTCCTTGGTACTCAAAACTACCTCTCGCTAATGCCGTTGCTACTGTATCCACATCGGCAGATTCGTGTACCATTACAAAATCCTTACCACCAGTTTCACCTACAATTCTTGGATAAGATTTATAACGTGGAATATTTTCTCCAATTTGCTTCCACATATTATTAAACACCCCAGTTGAACCTGTAAAATGAACTCCTGCAAAATCAGGGTGTGTAAAACAAGTTGCACCTAAGGTTGGGCCATCTACATAAACAATATTAATCACCCCATCTGGTAAACCAGCTTCCTTTAAAATACGCATGAATAATTGTGCGGAATAAATTTGTGTATTAGCTGGCTTCCATACCACCACATTGCCACACATTGCAGCAGAAGTTGGCAAATTTCCACCAATTGCTGTAAAATTAAATGGAGTAATCGCTAACACAAATCCTTCCAGTCCGCGCCATTCCATTCTATTATGCATTCCAGGGGAAGACACTGGTTGTTGTTTATAAATATCACTTAGGAAATGTACATTGAAACGTAAAAAATCAATCAATTCGCACGCTGCATCTATTTCGGCTTGATATGCATTTTTACTTTGACCTAACATGGTCGAAGCATTCATTTCAAAACGATACTTAGTAGCTAATAAATCGGCTGCTTTTAAAAATATATGTGCTCTTGCTTCCCAGCTCATATTTGCCCAGTTTTCGCGCACTTTTAATGCTGCTACAATAGCTTGATCTACATGTTTCTTAGTTCCCACATGAAAGTGACCTAATGTATGTTTTATCTCATGAGGAGGATGTATGGCAACTTTATTTCCAGTTCGAATCGCTTTCCCATTAATATACATTGGGATATCCAATGGTTTCTTTTTTAGTTGATCGATAGCTTGTTTTAAAGCTAGTTTTTCAGGGGAACCTGGTGCGTAATTTAGTACGGGTTCATTTGCTGGTGTAGGGTAGTTGAAATATCCAAATTGCATAGAATAATATTAGGATGCAAAAATAAAGGATTTAATGAACATCTGTTAGGAATAGATGGGGTTGAATAGGCAGATTACGTTAAATTTGTTTACATAACAAAATAGCATGCAATACATTCTGGTAGACATAGCAGATAGGGAACATTTTTACCCTTTTAGTTTAACACGTAGCTTGGCTGAATGCAGAGTAGGGATTTACACTTTTAAAGAAAGATGGGAAGCTTATTTGGGAGAAGAATGTGGGGTATACACAGCCAACCATTTACAAGGTTTATACGAGGATAGTCATTTTTTACAAACCGATGATAGTATATTTTTTATTAATATAACATGTATACCGACGAAAGAAGTTATAGCTCAAATTAAATTATTACAAGACGATGAAAAATTGATTAATACGTCTGGTAAATGGATTGCTAGTAAAAGTACAAAGCGCACAATTCAGGCCGTATTACTTCCTGACCTTAAACCTATTGAATTTGATAACGTCAGCTTTGTAAATAATGCAGTTCATTTGTTAAATATTCATGCCCAATTTATACAAGCTGACTTTGACCAGATAAAGAAAAATAGACATTCTCAACCAGTCGATTTGTCTAATAAATGCATACATCCAGAAAGGATTTTTATTGAAGAGGGAGCTACTATTTTATGTTCTAATTTAAATGCAACTAATGGTCCTATATACATTGGTAAAGAAGCAGTTATAATGGAAGGGTCTAGTATTAGAGGACCCTTCGCTTTAGGATACAAAGGGGTCGTTAAAATGAATACATGTATCTATGGGGCTTCAACGGTAGGGCCTTATTGTGTAGCTGGTGGTGAGATCAAGCAATCTATCTTGATGGGTTATTCTAATAAAGGACATGAGGGTTATTTAGGAGATAGTATTATTGGGTATTGGTGCAATATTGGAGCAGGGACAAGTAATAGTAATATCAAAAATACGGCGAGTGACGTGCAATTATGGGATGAATTCAAACAGGAATGGGAGACTGTTGGTCAAAAAATGGGGATGCTTGTTGGGGATTACAGCAGACTTGCAATACATTCTAGTGTAAACACAGGATCCTATATCGGAGTAAGTGCGAATATTTTTGGGAAAGGACTATTACCTAAAATGTTAGCCAATTTTACCTGGGGGATTGTTCCAGGGTATCAATATGAAAAAGCAATGGAAGACATTGATAATTGGAAAAAATTAAAGGGTTTTAGGATCTCTGATGCCGAAAAACAAGTATTGAAGCGTTTGCACGAAACTGCATTGTAGCAAAGCCCCCTTTTTATAGGCTATCGGACGAATTTAGCGTACCTTCGCTGCGCTAAAAAATAGTAATATCACTATATAAAGTATAATTTATGAGAAAGCAAATTGCAGCGGCTAATTGGAAAATGAATTTGACAATAACAGAGGCATCTACCTTATTGGATGAAATTATAAATACGCCTTATACATTACAAAACAACCAAGAAGCTATTTTCGCTATTCCGGCTCCCTATATTCCACTTGCTATTCAAAAACTAGCAGGCAAACAAAATGTTTTTGTAGCAGCTCAAAATTGTCATCAAAAAACAAGCGGAGCCTATACAGGTGAAGTATCTGCTACAATGTATGCTTCAATGGGGGTTAAACATATCGTTATTGGTCACT
>CALPKD020000116.1 GCA_943324055.2 Chitinophaga pinensis | reverse complement strand
GTTCATTTTGTGATCTATAATCAACAAAGGGCATTGTCTATTCCCACTTTTAAGGTAGCAAATGCAGCGGGTAAGTGGATTCGGCTACTACAACCGGATATTTTACATTTTGATACTTATTCCCTTCGTGCGATTGGCATGTATCCCTTTTTTAGAAATTGGAATTATTATATTACGATCCATGATCCAGTCCCTCATACAGGGGAGGGTAGTTGGAAAAATTACTTTTTAAAGAAAATATATTTCCCCCTAGCCAAAGGCCTTTTCTTCTATTCTGAATTTTCGAATCAACAATTTAAAAATCACCACCCTTTAGTTAAAACCGAGAGGCATTTACTGGAGCTACAACCTTATACTTTTATTCAACAATTTTCAAGTGCGCCAATCGTTCATAAACCATCTTATATTTTATTTTTTGGCAGAATTTCGCCTTATAAAGGCATTGATCTGCTTCTTGAGGCCATCCCCTTAATATTAGCAAAATTTCCAAACCAAACTTTCGTAATTGCCGGGAAATCCACAGAATATAGTCTTGCGAAATTGTTGATTGATCCGATTCGGGAAAATATCCGTTTTATTGAAGATTATTTAAGTATGGATCAACTTTCATTACTGATACGGGAATCTAAATTTATTGTATGCCCTTATAGAGATGCCACACAAAGCGGAGTATTAATGACTGCCATGTCCTTACGTAAAATGTCAATCGCAACCAGTGTAGGCGCTTTTCCTGAATATATTCAAGACCATTTTAATGGTTTATTGGTTCAGCCAAATGTCGATGATATTGCTCAGGCCATCATATATGCGCTTGATGGGGGCCGTTATTTACAATTTGAGAAAAATATCCAGTCGCAATATTCAGTTAAAACCGGTTCTAATAACCGTCAATCTATATTGTCTGCTTACCAAGTGGATATAGCTGGTTAATTATTAAAGGTAAATTTTAAATAGAATATGTCTAAGAACAACACAATTGCATTTGTAATACATGGTTTTTCTATGGGTGGTGCAGAGAAATTTTTAATATCTATTGTGAATTATTTTTGCAAATTAGGGTATCATCCCGTTGTTGTATCCTTGAGTAAGGATGACACATTGGTACACGAACTTGATCCAAGAGTCGTATATACTTGCATACCAAAGAAACATAAATTTGATATATCCGTACTTAAAAAGGTAAGGTCATTTATTAATAATCAGCATACTGATAAGATATTTTGTATCAATACCTATTCCTTTTTTATAATGAAACTGGCATTTATGTTTGATCGAAAGGTGCGCTTTTTTCTTTCCTTACATTCTACGATACCCATTTCTACTAAAGTGTATCTAAAAAATATGTTATTTTTTAGATTTTTAAACTCAACCGATTCTGTCATCTACTTATGTAATAATCAAAGAGCCTATCTGAAAAATAAATATTATTTATCAAATACAGTTGAATCTGTAATCAACAATGGGATTGACAAAGATTATTTTAATCCCGCTTCCTTAAACAAGGCTGAATATACAAACTTAAAATTTGAGTATGGAATTCCTTCGAACGAAAAAATTATCATAAAAGTTGCACGAATCAATCCAGAAAAAGGACACGGGGATGCAATTGAAGCCTTAAATATTTTACACAATCATTTTAAAAAGTTTGCTCATTTATTGTTTGTTGGGGGAGGCGCTACAGATTATATTTCAACACTTAAGAAAAAAGCGTTGCATTACAATTTGGAGCATTATATCCATTTCACTAACGCGCAGTCGGATGTTAGAAAATTTTACCAAATTTCGGATGTTTTTACTTTGACATCCATCTCTGAAACCTTTTCCATAGCAGCTTTAGAAGCAATGGCATTTGGACTTCCTTGCGCTTTAACAGATATTGGTGGTGCTAGTGAAATGATGATTGAAGGGGTAACAGGCCTGCTATCTAAGCCAAATAACCCCTTTTCCATTGCATCTAGTTGGAGTTCAATACTAGATAGTGATTTGAAGGGCGATCCAATTCGACAATATTTTGTAGACAATTTTAGCTCAGAATTGATGTTCCATAATTACCAATCCTTAGTAATCCAATAATTTATAACCTAGTTTAAACTATATCCCTATGGAAATATTCTTAACGCTGGATTATGAGTTATATTTATTTAACCCAGGAAATAATGTTGACCAAAGTTTAATTGACCCAACAAACAAGCTTATTAGTATGCTTAACAAGCATCAGTTAAAAGCTATATTTTTTGTGGATGTTGGTTATTTAGTTGCCTTGTCAAAACAAAAAGACAACTATCCTAAATTGGCAAGTGATTATATTAAGATAGTGCAACAATTAAAATATTTAGAATCACAAGGGCACGAATTGGGACTTCATATCCATCCACATTGGGAAGATTGTTTTTTTGATGGCAATAAATGGAAAATGGATTTGAGTAGGTATAAATTAGCCGATTATACCAAACCACAAGCGGAATTAATTTTTACCAAATACTATGATGCTTTACAGTGCTTGTCAGTAAAAAAAATAATTTCCTATCGTGCAGGTGGATGGTGTTTGGAACCCTTTAGTCATATTAGAGATGCTATGAAATTGCATGGTATTTATATTGACGCAACAGTCGTCCCAGGTGGTTATCAGCACACTGCAACTCATTCCTATGATTTTAGAAACTATCCTAGTTTCCCTATCTGGAACTTTAATATGGATCCAACTATTGTAGACAATCAAGGTTGTTTTTATGAAATCCCTTGTACTTCTCACAGATTACCTCAGTTACATTATTGGAAAAAAATTATCAATGTCCTTTTTCGTCCAAATCATAAGGATACTTTAGGCGAGGCGGTTAAACCAACTATTAAGGAAGTGTTTCGGAAGTTATTTTTTAAAAATATTGATGCGGTTTCAATTGATAGTAACAAATCAAATTCCTTATTAGCATCTTTTAAATATAAAGAACACGAACAAGATGCCTATTATTCAGTAATCGGCCATCCAAAATGTTTTGACGAGTTGACCTATAAAAACCTTGATATATTCTTAAACTATGCCTTAAAACGTGGCCATCGTTTTATTATTTTTTCTGGGAATATTAAAAAACCGAACACTTTCAATTAATATTTATGGACAACCCTTTTAACCATGTGCTTTACATAGGGCCATTTGATGAGTTTGGTGGTATGGGAGCTGTTTTAAATATGTATAAAAAAAACATAAGGGACTTAAAATATGTTTCAACTCACCATCCCAGTGAAAATAGCTCTAAAATATTATCTTTTATTAGGGTCATTTTTACTATTTCAGGTACGCTTTTATTAGATAGAGACATTAAAATTTTACATATTCATAGTGCTGCAAATGGGAGTTTTGCGCGTAAATCCGTCATTGCCTTGTTCGGCAAATTATGTGGTAAAAAAGTAGCCTTTCACATTCATAGTGGTTCATTTGATCATTTCTATGACAAAGCTGGAAAGTTTAAAATACTCATTAAATTATTGCTTCACAAAATGGACTGTGTAATTTGTCTTTCTGATCAGTGGTACACATTTTATACTCAAAAAATGGGTTTAGAAAAAGTAGTCATAGTTGGGAATCCTGTTGAATTAAATCCAATCCTTACTACTCAAAACAATTCAGGGATATTAAATTTATTATTTCTAGGTATGATTTGTGATAATAAAGGAATTTTTGATTTGATTCATTACTTAAGTAATAACAAGTATTTTAGGTTAGACCTTATAAACCTTAAAATTGGTGGCAATAACCAAATTGATAAGTTACAAGAATTGCTGTCAGATCCGTATTTGAATGCCCATATCCAATTTTGTGGTTGGGTTAAAGCCGATTTTAAAGACAAACTACTAAGCGAGTGTGATTTATTGATACTGCCATCTTATTTTGAAGGATTGCCAGTTTCAATTTTAGAAGCAATGGCTTTTAGCAAGCCTATAATTGCAACAAAAGTGGGAGGGATTCCTTCAGTGGTCAAAGATGGATTTAATGGATGGCTATTTAATCCTGGACAATTTAAAGAGTTGGATGCAATCCTTGACCAAATTTTCAAGCATCCATCAATTTTAGCTGATTTTGGTAAAAACTCTTATTCAACAGCAAGTCAATATGCACCAGCGCTAATCAACCAAAATTTATCTAATATCTATACTCAATTATTGGAGGCAGATTCAAGTCACCTAACTTTTAAATAGTGTACATGTTTAATATTGAAAACCCAATTGGGCATTTAAGATTCCTTCTATTAGATTTCCTTGGAGAAGTGAACATAAACAAGGTGCTCAAGCAAATTCGTGCCCAACAGTATTACAGTAAAGCACATTTACATACTTTGGGGGAACAAAAAATAGAACATTTATTTAAGCACGCAACAAGTTCAACGGAGTATTATAAATACGCCACTAGTTATAAAAACCTTGGGATACTTACAAAACAAAACGTTCGGGATCATTTTAAGGATATGATTTCAAATGTCTATACTAAAAAGCTTTTCTTAAAGTCAACTAGTGGCTCGACGGGTATGCCATTACATTATTTCGCTACATCCAATGCACGATCTAATTTATGGGCGGGTATTATATTGTCTTGGGAGGTAATGGGCTATAAGCTCGGAGATAAGGTTGCATTTGTCGCTGGCTCGGGTTTATTAAATACGAAGTCAAATTTCAGGCATGCAATTTTTTATAAATTATTAAATGTTGATACCTATTCTGCATTTACATTAAATGACAATGATATTTTGAATTATGTGCATTTGCTTAATAAAAGAAAGACAAAAATTATTTACGGCTACGCTTCTGCACTTGATAAGATGGCAACTTATATTAATAAAAACGGGCCATTTCACTTTGACGACTTAAAAGGCATCGTTTGTACGTCTGAAATGCTTACGCCTGCAATGAGGGATAACATCAAAAGGGCCTTTCATACAGATGTTTTCAATCAATATGGTTGTAATGAAGCTGGAGTATCTGCTTTTGAATGTGAACACCATCATTTGCATTTAATCAGTACACGATGTTATTACGAGGTTGACGAATCAGGTAATTTAATTGCTACCGATTTAAGTAACGAAGGGTTTCCGATGATTAAATACTTAACTGGCGATATTGTTGAACTTTCTGATGATACTACCTGTTCTTGTGGACGTAACTTCCCTGTTTTAAAAAATATTATAGGAAGGGCAGGAGATATCGTTATTGACGTTACTAAGAAAACAATCCATTGTGCTTTTTTTCAAATTTTGTTTCGTAATGACAAATCAATTATCCAATTTCAAATCTCATTTGATAAAAATGACATCAACATCTACTTAAATGTAGATGGAAGTATACGGGACCATACTTATTACAATAAATATCTAAATGAAATAAAAAAGCATTTAACATTTGAT
>CALPKD020000115.1 GCA_943324055.2 Chitinophaga pinensis | reverse complement strand
GCAGCGGTAACAACTGCAAAAATTGCAGACGCAACTGTGACTGATGCAAAAATCGCAACTGGTATATCAAGCGCAAAAATTACGGGCACATTTGGTGTAGCAAATGGCGGAACAGGCGCAACTACACTTGCTGCTAATAATGTATTACTCGGAAATGGAACGAGTGCTTTACAAGCAGTAGCTCCAGGTGCAAAAGGAAATATATTAACTTCCAATGGAACCACTTGGACATCAACTGCAGATGGTGCAGTTACACATGCAATAGGTGATAGTTATGGAGGTGGTATTGTGTTTTATGTAACAACAGATGGCCTGCATGGACTAATAGCTGAAACAACAGACCAAAGCACCGCTGATAACTGGTTTAGTGCAGGAGATGTTATTTCAAACACAGCAAATCATAGCACAGCAGGAAAACTATACACCGATTGGAGACTTCCTACGAAATATGAGTTGAATGTATTGTACACAAATAAATCAACCTACTTTACGTTTTCAAATGCTAACTATTTAAGTTCGTTACGAACTAGTGCATCAAATAATACAATAAATGTGCAAAATTTAAACACTGGAGCAGTTTCAACAAGTTTCGGAGAAACTTCCAATGCTAGAATCAGAGCAGTAAGATCATTCTAAAACTAGGATCCAAAACTAAAAAGGCCCCACCTGCAATAAATTGCAGGTGGGGCCTTTTTTTATAAAAAATCGCTTCAATTAATCTAATCCAACTAGCTTATCTCCCTTAATAGGCGAATAATCTGATTTTAAATTCCCATTCACAAGTATCTTTTCAAAGTAACATTTTGCACCAACAGCAATAGTCATATCCTCTACATTCTGAAGATGAAAATGAAGATGTGGTTCAGTTGAATTTCCCGAGTTACCACATTGACCAAGTAATTCCCCTGATTTAACTTTTTGACCTTGTTTTACAATAATTGAATGTTGTTTAAAGTGCGCAAAAAACACATACTCGTTTTTATCTGTTTTTATTATAACCGTATTACCTGGTATGTAAATCGGGTTCTTCGTGCCAGGCACATTGTCCTTTATGCCGTCTACCACCAATACTACTTCCCCATCACAGGGGGCATATAGTTCTTTCCCAAATGCATAATAGTCTTCATTCAGCTGTCCATTTCCATTATGGGTACTGCCATTTTTATCCATAATCATAATATCAAAAGCCCCTTTCTGTGCTTCACTTTCCACATGGTAATTTAATTCCTTGGTATTCCCACCCCAAAACACAGTCCACTCCCCTTTAAATGGCAAACTCATTTTAGTACTATTCCTTTCTATTGCTGGCACTTCGGTATAGGCCTTAAATAAAAGGCCCGCAATTTCATTACGCGCATTGAGTGTAATATACAAGCCTAACTTACCGTTTATAAAAATCGTTTCATAAAAAGCAGTTGGATTTTGAAATCTTACAAATCTGCTATTTGAAATTTTTCCCATTTGCACTTTCAAGCCATTGCACACTTGTGAAAACTTAGCTAAAGGCAGTGCAGTATTCATTTCAGGAGAAAATAGGGAAACGATACTGTCGTATTTTTCGGCATTATAAAAGTTAACAAACTTAACATTAACTGCTTTATTGATTTCAACTTGGGACTGCGAAAATGTAGTGTTAAGCAAGCCTAAACACAGTACTAAAAAAGTGACTTTTTTCATGACGTATAAAATTGAATTCGATTTTTTTGTAGTTTAAGAAATACTTAATTCCATTTGAATATTAGCACGCTCATACGGAGTTGGTCGACCATGCACTTCAATAAACCCGAGTTTACGGTATAATTGAATTGCAGGGACTAATATTGTATTACTTTCTAAGTAAATTTTTGACGCACCTAATTGTTTTGCTTTTTCAATCGCCGCATTCCCTAATAACCATCCAATTTTTTTACCCTGTGCTTTTGGAGACACCGCCATTTTTGCTAATTCAAAATCGTAATCAGGATCATTCATTTTAATTAATGCACAAACACCTACCGGCTCCTTATCTAACAAGGCCACTAAAATACAGCCTCCATTTTGTAAAATATAAGTATCTGCATTGTCCAAAGCTTTATAATCAGCGGCTTCCATTTTAAAATAGGCAGCGATCCATTCTTTGTTCAAATAAGCAAAAGCCGCATTGTACTTTGATTCATAATCTACAATCTCAACAGTACCGGTTGTATTATTCATAGGTTATAATTTTATTAAATCCTTAACAAGCCTGCCTTATACAATCCAGTAACAGGTTTATTATCCCAAAACAATTCAAAGTCAGCTAAGCCAGCAGCATAATAACTTTCCTTTATCTCTCCATAAACAAGTCCATTACCTTTGGAGATACTTAACAATGAGAAAAGATTTAAAAGCCAAGCTCCTTTTTCAACATCTACATTTATAGTAATACTCGCTTTTGTAGTCTGAAACAACAGGGACATCTCCTCCCATTTACTCCCCTTCTTAGACCGTTGAACAATTGAACTTACTGGCATCACTCCTAACCAAATTGCTTTGTAATTATTTGAAACTCCATATTCCGGAGATTCAATTTCCTTTTGGATATAATCAGGTGCTATCGTTGTCTTAGGCACTTTAAAATCAAACCATTTTTGCAAAGGGAAATCAAAGCAAGCTCCGTGCATATAATTGAGCAATGCTTTTTTTAATCCATATCCAAAAATTTCATGATTAGCCCCAGTTGGATCGGTGTGTGCAATATCATTATTAGCAAAAGTGCCCACTTCATTAGAAACTTTTTTAACTAAATATTTTTCGGGCTCCAAACCAATCGGGCTATGCGCAGTCATAGTAAATAAATGCCAAAAGGCAGATTGCAAAACGCCTGTTTCAAAAAACTGTCTCACCATTTCTAAGGAATCAATCGTTTCCTGAACCGTTTGTGTTGGGAAACCATACATTAAATAAGCATGCACCATGATACCGGCTTCCGTAAAGTGTTTACTTACTTTAGCAACCTGTGACACCGTAATTCCTTTTTGAATTAATTCCAATAATCTGTCCGACGCTACCTCTAGTCCCCCACTTACTGCAATACATCCTGAAGCTTTTAATAATTGACAAAGATCTTGCGTAAAGCTTTTTTCAAATCTTACATTCGCCCACCAACTTACCACTAGCTTGCGTCTAATTATTTCAATTGCCACTGCTTTCATCATTGAAGGAGGCGCTGCTTCGTCTACAAAATGGAAACCATTCTGACCTGTTTTCGCAATCAACTCCTCCATTCTGTCAACCAATAAGGAAGCAGTAATTGGCTCATACGTTTTAATATAATCCAATGAGATATCGCAAAAGGTACACTTCCCCCAATAACAACCATGCGCCATTGTTAACTTATTCCAACGACCATCACTCCATAAACTATGCATTGGATTGGTGACCTCTATAACCGAAATATACTTATCCAATAATAAGCCATCATAATCAGGTGTACCTACCTGCCCTTGTTTATAATCAGAACAACTTGTATTGTTAATATAGGTAACCACCCCATTAACAAGTGTAAAACAACGCTTTAATTCATGCTGTTCCTTTTTTCCGTCAAGATGTTCTATTAAAATTTCTAAAGGTGCTTCCCCATCGTCTAATGTGATAAAATCATAAAAATCAAACACACGTACATCACTTAAGGATCTCAGTTCTGTGTTCGCAAAACCACCACCCATCGCTACTTTTATAGTAGGGTAATTTTTCTTTATCCATTGCCCACAACGTAATGATGTATACAAGTTTCCAGGAAAAGGAACAGACATGCAAACCAATTTTGGTTGCACTTTTACAATACGTTCCTTTAAAATATCAATTAAAATTTCATCTAAATAAGTATAGGGCAATTGTAATGCTTCATATAATTCATCGAATGAATTTGCCGATCTTCCCAAATTTTCCGCATACCGACTAAATCCAAAATGTTCGTCAACATTTTCTTTAATCAAATTACTTAAATCCTCCAGATACATTGTTGCAATATGCTTTGCCATGTCTTGTTTACCCATGCTACCAAATGCCCACTTTAAATCATCTACCTGTTCAAATGCACTTGCTTCTGGCAAAAATTGACGATTGCAAATCAAATGGGCAAGTGTAGGAAGCTTCCCTTGTAAAAAAAGCATCACGTTGTCAATGGTATGAATGTAAGTGTCTTTCAAGGCTACGATTCGTTCACTATTGGCCGAAAGATCTTGATTCTTTTGATCGATTGTATTAAATAACTTCTCCAGACCCTCCTTGCTAAAAAGCGCCAAGGTAACTTCTATCCCAAAATCAGCCTGAACAGTCGCTATATTTTTGGTATTAAAAAAACCTTTCAGGTACGCAGTGGCCGGATACGGTGTATTGAGCTGTGTAAACGGCGGCGTTATTAATAAAATGGGTGCTTGCAAGCGGATAAATTATAGCGCAAAAATAAGGGTTCGGCGTATAAATCGGCAGTTTTGATGGATAAAGCTTTGGGTTAGCCAAATCAACCACTATAATTGTCATTTAAATACTCAAAGCGCTAGCCAGTTCTTAATATTAGATACCTTCAACTAAGATTTAGTTAAACATTAAAAAACTACAGTATTATGTTATCTACAAGACACGAAGTATTTTATGAAGTAGCCAAAAACCTTAGTTTTTCTAAAGCAAGTCAAATAATATTTATTAGTCAGCCTGCAATTAGTAAACACATTAAGGCATTAGAATCCTACTATAAAATCCCATTATTTGAAAGAAATGGAAATAAAATAAATCTTACAGATGGTGGGAAAATACTGTTTGACAGATTAAAAGAAGCTAAAAAAATAGAGTCATTACTTGAGTTTCAGTTGAGCACTATTCATAAAGAAAATAATGCAAAAGGGGAATTGAATCTTGGGGCAAGTACAACGGTAGCACTATATATACTTCCCAAAATACTTTCAAAATTTCATCATAAATTTCCTCATCTTAATATTAGTTTATTAAACAGAAATACAGATACAATTATCCAAGCATTAATTAATAAAGAGATAAATATTGGAATTGTTGAGGGTCGAAAAAAGAATTCTGGACTTTTATACAAACCTTTTATATCGGATGAGGTAGTAGCAGTTTGTAGTAAAAATAGCTTTATAGCATCCAAGAAAAATATAAAGATTAAAGACATCGTTCACTTCCCAATTGTATTACGGGAACAAGGTTCAGGCACGCTTGACGCTTTAAAAGATAATTTAAAAAGTAACGGCATTAAAATGAGTGACCTTAATGTTAGTGTTCGCCTAAGTGGCACAGAAGCATTAAAGAATTTTTTAAAAGAGGACAACTGCCTAGGATTTTTACCTAAGGGGGCCATTCTAAAAGAAATAGAAGACGAGGAGCTGCATGTTGTCAAAATTGAGGGGCTAAAAATATTCAGAGATTTTT
>CALPKD020000114.1 GCA_943324055.2 Chitinophaga pinensis | reverse complement strand
TTTTGCTAAAATTAGGTCAACATTATGAGTTTCACAAAAGGTTTATGATTAAATTTACCTACAAGCTATGACCAATAAATCCTTAGATACCTTACACGAGTCGGTGCCTGTCCAAAATAAAACAGGATGGAGAAAGTTATTGGCCTTTATTGGCCCCGCTTATCTTGTTAGTGTTGGTTATATGGATCCAGGTAATTGGGCAACTGATTTACAGGGAGGAGCTGCTTTTGGCTACCAGTTAATTTGGGTGTTGTTATTGAGTAATTTAATGGCCATCTTATTACAAAGTTTAAGCGCTCGCTTAGGCATTGTTCGACGACTTGATTTGGCTCAAGTGAATAGAGAAACCTATCCATCTTTTGTTAATTTTTGCTTGTATATACTTGCCGAATTAGCGATTGCTGCAACCGATTTAGCGGAAGTGCTTGGGATGGCAATTGGGATTAAATTATTGACAGGCTTGCCTTTGATGTATGGCACGGTTATTACAGTGTTGGATACTTTTTTATTCATGTTGCTGCAACGGTATGGTATCAGAAAAATGGAAGCCTTTATTTTTGTATTAGTAGCTACTATTGGTTCTAGTTTTTTACTACAACTCATTATTGCCAAGCCTGATTTGAGTGAAGCAGTAATTGGATTTATCCCAACGCCGCTTTCTCCTGCAGCATTATATATCGCAGTGGGTATTATTGGGGCAACGGTAATGCCACACAATTTATATCTACATTCAGCATTGGTTCAAACTCGAAAAATTGAAAGGAGTAGTGAGGGTATTAGAAAATCTATATTCTATAATTTTATCGATAGTGCGATTGCACTCAATGCCGCATTTTTTGTGAACGCTGCTATTTTAATTTTGGCCGCCACTGCGTTCTATAAAACAGGACATATGGGGGTTGCTAAAATTGAAGAAGCACATTCGATGTTGGCTCCTTTATTAGGATCCAAATTAGCACCCATTTTATTTGCAATTGCTTTAATCGCTGCTGGCCAAAGCTCAACAGTGACGGGTACTTTGGCAGGTCAGATCGTGATGGAGGGGTACTTGAATTTAAGATTAAATCCTTGGATTAGAAGGCTTGTAACAAGATTAATTGCTATCATTCCAGCGGTGTTGGTGATTGGCATTATGGGGGAAGAGAGGGTCGATGAACTCCTTATTTTTAGTCAGGTTATTTTGAGTTTGCAGTTGGGCTTTGCAGTCATTCCATTAATTCATTTTGTGAGTGATAAAAATACAATGGGTGAATTCGCAATTGGGAAATGGATAAAGTTGTTGGCATGGATAGTAGCCCTAGTTTTAATATACTTAAATGGCCATTTAGTATTTGATTTTGCAAAAAGCTTTTTCCATTCAGAGGTTCATTTTATGTTAAAAATTGTATTGTCGGTAGGAATTTTGTTTTTCCTAGGCTTGCTTGTTTATATTATTATTTACCCAATTGTATTAATTCGAAGTAACCACCAGCGAACGGATTTGCATGGTTTGCCGATTGAATTAGATTGGACGCAATCTGTCCCTTTAAAAAATATTGCTATTGCGGTTGATTTTTCAAGTTCAGATGCGAAGCTCATTAAGACCGCAATAACACAAGCAAAGTCAGATTCTAAATTAATCCTAATTCATGTAGTGGAAAGTGTGGCCGCTCTATATTTTCATGAAGCAAGTGATGACGAGGAATCGCGTAAGGACCAAGAACGATTAGATGAATATGCCAAAGCATTAAGATTAAAAGGTTTTGAGGTGAACACTATGCTAGGGTACAAGAATAGGGTGAAGGAGATTGTTAGAATAGTGCATGAAGTGGACGCACAGTTGTTAGTTATGGGAGCCCACAAGCATCAGGGATGGAAAGATTACATTTTTGGAGAGACGATTGAATCGGTTAGGCATAAAGTGCAGATTCCTGTGTTGATTGTGAATCATTAGTACAAATCATTCAAAGGATATTGTAGCAGGTTTTATGCTAGTTTTTGTACATTTGCATACAAAATTTTAAAATGATATGGGACAAAAAATTAAAGTTGCCAATCCAGTAGTTGAACTGGATGGAGATGAGATGACGAGAATTATTTGGAAGTTTATTAAGGACAAATTGATTTTGCCTTATTTGGATATTGATCTTAAATATTATGATTTAGGAATGGAATATCGAGATGAAACAAATGATCAAGTCACTATCGATGCTGCAAACGCAATTAAGCAATACGGTGTTGGTATTAAATGTGCTACCATTACTCCTGACGAACAAAGAGTAGAAGAATTCAAGCTTAAACAAATGTGGAAGAGTCCTAATGGAACGATCCGTAATATTTTAGACGGTACTGTTTTCCGTGAGCCAATTGTGTGTAGCAATGTACCACGTTTAGTTCCCAATTGGACCGCTCCAATTTGTATTGGACGTCATGCATTTGGTGACCAATATCGCGCCACCGATTTTGTTACTAAAGGAAAAGGTAAGTTGACTATTAAGTTTGAAGGGGAAGACGGAAACAATCAAGAATTTGAAGTGTACAACTATAAGGGTGATGGCGTTGCAATGGCAATGTACAATACGGACGAGAGTATCTATGGTTTTGCAAGAGCTTGTTTTAATCAAGCACTAGTAAAAAAATGGCCTTTATACTTATCTACTAAGAATACCATTTTGAAAAAATATGATGGACGTTTCAAAGACATTTTTGAGGACGTATATCAAACTGAATTCAAAGCCAAATACGCTGAAGCTGGCATTACTTATGAGCATCGTTTGATTGATGACATGGTAGCAAGTGCTTTAAAATGGAATGGCAATTTTGTTTGGGCTTGTAAAAACTATGATGGTGACGTCCAAAGTGATACGGTTGCACAAGGTTTTGGATCATTAGGTTTAATGACTTCAACTTTAATTACGCCTGATGGTAAAGTAATGGAAGCCGAAGCTGCACATGGTACTGTGACGCGTCACTTTCGTGAGCATCAAAAAGGAAATCCAACTTCGACCAATCCAATAGCATCTATTTTTGCTTGGACTAGAGGGTTAGAATTCAGAGGAATATTGGACAATAACCAAGAGTTGATTCGTTTTAGCAAGGCTTTGGAAGAAGTTTGTGTTGAGACTGTTGAGTCAGGTAAGATGACTAAGGATTTAGCAGTTTGTGTACATGGTAACAAAGTTAAACATGGCGACCATTATTTATATACTGAAGAATTTTTAGATGCAATCGACACGAATTTGCAAGCGAAATTGGCTAAATAAAATATCGCCAACTCACAATACTAAAAAAGCCTTCCCGATAATTCGGGAAGGCTTTTTTATAAGTTCATTTGAAAAATTTGAATTACTTCTTCTTTTTCATTTCAGCACACTTGCCGTCCTTCATACACTCTTTAGTGCATTTGTGTGCTTTTGCTTCTTTTTTGCAATCCTTGCAATCTTTTTTTCCGCAATTAGCAGAAACAGTAGTCGCGGTTAGTGTAAGAACACTTGCTAATAAAAGGATAGATAGTTTTTTCATATTGGTTGTTTTATATTTTTCGTTTAATAAAAGTAAGGATATTTTAGAAAGGCTCAAACTAATCCTAATCATATTAACATTTATTTGCCATTATTGGATCACTTCTAAAATAGGCTTTCCCACTGAACCACTTGGCATTTGGATGCCTAAAAGGGTAGTAACGGTTGGAGCGATATCTGCCATATAATTCACACTGTTTACTTGTCCTTTTTTGATACCATTGCCATACCATAATAAGGGGATATGGGCATCATAGTTGTAAAACACACCATGTCCTGTTCCCGTATAACCACCTCCTACAACCCCCGACTTAGTAATAAACAATACATCGCCGCTTCGTTGTGGGGTAAAACCATTTACAATACGCTCTCTTATACTTTCAGGGAAAGGGGCAGAGGCCGCTTTGCGGGTTTCAACAACTTGTAAAATATTATTTTTCTGTTCAAGGTAATTGGTAACTAGTGTCACCATTTTATCTTGACTCACTTGTAAGCTGTCCATTAAAGCATGATTAAAATGAACGTTGAATTCACTCACCGCACTTATTAATTTAGCGCTCAAGCCTTTTGAGGTTAACATTTTGCCTAACTCCACTCGGATTGCATCATCTGATATGACTCCATTAGGGAGTTTGTGCTTTGCACCAAATGCGGGAATATTTGCAACTGCGTGATCAGCTGTTAAAAAAACAGTGTAATTGCCTTTCCCAACTTGTTTATCTAATGCAGTGAAAAATTGAGCTAATATTTCATCTAATTTAATATAGCCGTCCAATGTCTCCCATGAATTTGGACCAAATGCATGACCTACATAATCAGGCGAGGAGAAACTTACTGCTAATAAATCAGTAACACTATCTTGCCCCATTTTCTCATTTACTAAGGTTTGTAATGCAACATCCAAAACTAAATTATTTCCAAAAGGAGTAGATGAGATCTTTCCATAGTCTTTGCCAACAAAGCTTTCAAGATTATACGGAAATCCTAAAGCCTCTTTGCCAAAAGGTTTTGCCTCGTAATCATTCAAATCTGAGTCACAATTATTTTCGTATACCGATTTTGCTAAACTTAAGTTCCATCCTAATTTGTAAAAGCTATCTACTTTGTTTGAGTTGTTATAATTGGTTAACCAAGTAGGGAATGATTTTGCATAATAGGTAGAACTAATAAATTTACCTGCTTTACTGTCATACCAATATGCAGCGTCTGCTGAATGACCAGCTGGGATAATAGCACCTCTGTCTTTAAGGGACACTCCAAAAACTTTACTTTTAAAATTGGTTGCTAATTTAAGTTCATCCCCAATAGTAGTGGACCATAAATTGACAGGGCTCATCTTTCCGGCCGCACTATTTTCTACTCCTACTGATTGTACAGATGCATCTTCGACACAATAAACGGTTCTTTGTAAGTTATTATCATACCAGCTATTCCCAGTTATACCATGAATTGCAGGAGTGGAGCCTGTATAAATACCGCTATGTCCACAAGCAGTTACTGTTGGAACGTAGGAAATCAAGTTATTATTACAACTTGCGCCTTCATTCATGAATTTTAAAAAGCCATTTTTTGATTTAAAGAAGGTGCTAAACTTGTTGACGTAGTCCCAACGCATTTGGTCGACAACGATACCAACGACTAGTTTTGGCTTACTATTATTTGTATTTGTGTTAACAGGTTTTTGAGCAGATAATTGCAACGTGGCAATGCTCAAAGTTAAAATGGCTAATAAACGCATATATGTGTGTGTTAATGGTGCAAATTTAAGCATATTTATTTCCCTTTTAAGGCTAATAAATATTAAATTTGCATAACCAATTATTACTATATGGCAGACATATTTGAGCGTTTAATTAAGAATTCAGGCCCTTTAGGGCAACACCGTGAAAGAGCACATGGATATTTCGCT
>CALPKD020000113.1 GCA_943324055.2 Chitinophaga pinensis | reverse complement strand
TTTAGTGCAGATTATTTAATATTAAATATCGAAGGTGTTATTGCGCATCCAGGAGCTGCAAAAGGGATTATGCAAAATGCAATTAAGGCAGCGGGTGCAATTTTAACCGCATTGCCAATGAACGAATGGTCTCCTGAACACACTTCGGACAGAGTAGGTTTCGTACATCCCAATCATATCGAAGGGGGCGCTGAAAAAGCCAGCATAGAATTTTTAGTACGCGACTTTGACACGGCGCAATTAAAAGCCCATGCAGATCGATTATTACACATTGCTAACGCAGCAGTAGCTAGTCATCCTGATTTTTCAAAAGTGAAACTAACGATGGAAGTGACTGAACAGTATAGAAATATGAGAGAAGTGATTGATTTGCACCCTGCTATTGTAGCCAAAGCATTGGCTGCGTATGAAAAATCGGGCGTAAAGCCAATTGTGAATCCCATTAGGGGTGGCACAGATGGAAGCAGAATGAGTTTTATGGGCTTGCCTACTCCTAATATCTTCACTGGTATGCAGGCCATTCATAGTAAACATGAATGGATAGGAGTAAGCGATATGGAAAAATCAGTGGAAGTGTTAGTAAACCTAGTGGAAATAATTTAACATTTCGATAGTTATTAACACCTATTAAAATTTAATTAAAACCGGTTAACTTTAAAAATAAATCAGACAGTATGTTGTTTCTATTACAAGTAGGAGAAGATAAAATTTCCCTAATCAGTTTATTACAAAAGGGTGGATGGATTATGTATCCATTATATGCATTATTAGTGATTGCTATTTTTGTTTTTATCGAACGCTTATTAGCGATCAAAAAAGCTGGGGCAAACGATCCTAAATTTATGCTTGTAGTAAGAGATCATATTGTTTCAGGAAATATTGCAGGTGCAAAAAGCTTTGCAAAGAGTACCGAGAATTCGGTAGCAAAAATGATTGAAAAAGGAATCATGAGAATCGGAAAGCCATTAGACGCGATTGAAAAAAGTATGGAAAATGTAGGGAAGCTCGAAATGTATTCAATGGAGCGTAATTTAAATATTTTATCCCTTGTGGCAGGTATTGCTCCTATGTTTGGTTTTTTAGGCACCATTGTAGGAATGGTGCAATTGTTTTACGGCATTGCTTCAACTGGAGAATACACATTAAACACGATTGCAGGCGGGATATACACCAAAATGATTACCTCGGCGACTGGTTTGATCATTGGACTAATTGCCTATGTAGGGCATAATTATTTATCTACACAAATTGATAAAAATGCAAATAGGATGGAAGTGGCAAGTGCTGATTTCTTAGATATTTTACAAGAACCAACTCATTCATAAAATATTCATATGAATCTGAGAAATCGATTAAGGCATCAACCCGAAGTGCATACCGGCGCTTTAAATGACATTTTATTTATCTTACTATTATTTTTTCTAATAGTGTCTACGTTGGCAAATCCAAATGTAATTAAGGTGTCTAATCCTAAGTCCGCTAGTGATACAAAGGCAAAACAAACAGTGGTAGTGACTATTGACAAAGATCAACATATATTCATCGGATCTACTCCTGTATTATTAGATTCTTTATCGGGTCAGCTTAAAGTATTCCTAGCTAAAGAAACTGAAAAACCTTCGGTGGTAATCAATGGAGATAGTGTCGCTAAATTAGGAGTAACGATACAAGTAATGCAAATTGTAAAGCAATTAGGGGCTACTCCGGTTATTGCAGTCGATCCTGCCCATTAATGGCTTTAGTGTTTTAAACTTGCTCGAATCATCCTATTTTTCCCATACATATCTTGGCGCAATTCAGCATGATAATTCATTTCATTTAACATTTCCAAAAGGGCCTTGCCTTGGTCATAATGTATTTCAAAAAATAGTTGACCGTTCATTGTTAAACATTGTTTTCCTAATCTTGCAATGACTCTATAAAATATAAGTGGATCGGCGTCTGGTACAAATAGTGCGATAGCCGGCTCATGGTCTTTCACTTGATCTTGCATTTCTGTTATTTCACGTGTAGGAATATAGGGAGGGTTACTTACTATTATATCATAAGTGGCTGGCATGGAGGCGGACATTAAAATGTCTTGTTCTATCCATTCCACTAATGCATTTAATTTTGATGCATTTAATTTTGCAACTGCTAGTGCTGCTGTGCTAATATCTATTCCTGCAACAGTGCAATTAGGTAAGGCGTTTTTTAAAGTAATTGGAATACAACCTGAACCCGTTCCAATATCAATAATGCTAAGTGGTCGATCAACGATGCTTGCATATTCTACAATCCATTCCACTAATTCTTCAGTTTCGGGTCTAGGAATTAATACATTTTCATTCACAATAAATTCATTCCCCAAAAACCAGGATTTTCCAATAATGTATTGGATGGGCCTTCCTTTTAATAGTTCATTCGCAGAAGTGTCAAAAGCTTTTATTTGTGCTTCAGTTATGGGGGTGTCTTTATTGACTACTTGTTGTACCTGATTCCATCCTGTGATATGTTCGATCAGCATTGAAAGCATACTATTTAATTCAATCGCCTCAAATTCGCTGGCTAGTTTTTGCTTAATGGATTGCTTGATTTCGTTTAAACTCATAGTGCAATGTTACAAATGATTGGTCATTATGAACTAGCTTTGCCCGGATATTATCCAACCTTTTTTCATGGATCCATTTTATTACTACACTATTGATCAACCTGCTATCGCTGAGTTTAAAGACAGGGGTAGTAAATTTTTCGCGTATAGTTTTCCAATTGATCGTATTGATGATTGTAAAAAAAAGTTGTCAGTACTCAAAAAAGAACATCCAAAAGCAGTTCATCATTGCTTGGCGTATCGATTAGGGGTGGATGGAGCCACTTTCAGAGTAAGTGACGACGGAGAGCCAGCTGGCTCTGCAGGAAGGCCAATACTAGGTCAAATAGATAGTAAAAAGCTTACGAATGTCATGGTGGTGGTGGTGCGCTATTTTGGTGGCAGTTTATTAGGTGTTCCAGGTTTAATTAACGCCTATAAAACAGCAACCTCATTGGCCTTGCAACTTTCTCCGATTATTCAAAAATCGGTAGAGATTAGGTACGAGCTAAATTTTGATTATCATCAAATGAACGAAGTAATGATGATCGTAAAACAATTTAATTGCTCTGTAGTTGAACAATCCGCACAGCTTTTCGTGGAACTTAAAGTGGGCATTCCAAAGCATAGAATAGAGGAGGTGATTAATAAGTTAAATGACCTACAAGGAGTAACTTATCGTACAGCAGTAGTTTTGTAAAAACCTTCCCCGCTTTTATTTCCTAATTTACCCTCATTGACCATTTGTACTAATAATGGACAAGGCGCATATTTTTCATTGCCAAATCCTTCGTGCATAATATCTAAAATATTTTTACAAACATCTAGCCCAATGTAATCTGCTAGTTGCAAAGGGCCCATAGGGTGAGCCATGCCTAGTTTCATGATTTGATCAATCGTGACTGCGTCGCTAACGCCCTCGTATAATGCGTAAATCGCTTCATTAATCATGGGCATTAATATTCTGTTGGCAATAAAGCCAGGGAAATCTTTTACTACACAAGGGATTTTATCAATGTGTCTAGTAAGGGAAACAATCGCTTCAGTCACTTCTAACGTAGTATCTTTCCCATTGATAATTTCAACTAATTTCATAATAGGCACTGGGTTCATAAAATGCATTCCAATTACTTTCCCAGGTCGCTTGGTTGCTGCCGCAAGTTGTGCAATAGGAATAGAGGATGTATTGCTCGCCAATATACAGCTTGGCTTTGCAAATTGGTCCATCGCGGAAAATATACTTTTTTTGATATTGCTATTTTCAGTCGCTGCTTCAATTACTAAATCCGCATTAGCGACTCCGTTTTCAATACTTTCAAATGTAGTTATATTGGAAAGTGTATTCGTTTTATCTGCTGGACTGATCACGCCTTTTGCAATTTGTCGGTCTAGATTTTTTTGAATAGTGCTTATTGCTTTATCTAATGCAGCGGGTTGTGTATCAATTAGATTTATTTTAAATCCTTTTTGTGCAAATACATGTGCAATGCCATTTCCCATTGTTCCTGCGCCAATCACTGCTATATATTTCATCTATTTTATTTTTTTTGATTTATAGTCACCTCGCTTCCATGAACTGATAAAGCTTCTCCATGCACTAGGGTTCAAAATATTCATTGGAGGCAACTGGCCGGAGTAATAGTATTTTGCTGCTTGTTGTGTTAAAGAGGCGCCCACTGCTTCTTTTCCGTCAAAAGGCAAGCTGGACAAGATGACTCTTTTTTGGCTTGCACTTGTATTTTTTCTTGCAGTCTCATACAGGTCGTCATCTACTTTTGCATTCACAAAATCTCGTTCAAATTGCGCTCGAGTTGGCCTAGGTTTTAAAATAGTAGCGGGTAAAAAATTGGTATCATTTACCAATAGTTGAATTACACTATATTGGTTTCCTTCTAAATTAGCTGGGATTAAAATGGTTCTGTTTTTAAAACCAACACAAGAAAAAGTAATCTGCTCCCCTTTGTTAACGGCAATCGAAAACACGCCATCATTGTTGGTTACTGTCCCCCTTCCTTTGTCTTTTACGATGATGCTTGCATAGGGCACTGCTTTCAGGCTATCTGCTGTCATGATTACTCCGTAAAGTTGAACTACAGAGTCTCTATAAATATTAGGAACCTGTTGTGCAATCGCCTGCTTATTGGCAAAGGCAAAAAAAGCAATGAATAGTAAAATAAGGGTGTTTCTCATGTATTTGTAAAATTAAGTCAGATGTATCGAATTTTGGCACCCTTTTCAAGGTTTTATAGGGCAGTTGCTTAGTATTTTAAGGTATAATATGACTAATAAAACTGCAAAATAAGGGATGGTTAAGTTAACTTTGCACGTCTATATTATTTTAACAAAAACTTCCAAAATGACTGAGTCTGATATATTAAAAGCGTTGAGTAATGTGCAAGAGCCCGATCTAGGCAAAGACCTAGTGACTTTGAATATGATTAAGGATTTAAAAGTGGACGGTAATAACGTGAGTTTTACAATTGTATTAACTACACCAGCTTGTCCGATGAAGGATTTAATGAAAAATGCGAGTGAGAACGCGATTAAGCTATTGGTAAATAAAGAGGCGATTGTGCAAGTTAACTTTACTGCAAACACAACCACTTTAAGAAAAAGTGAAGATGGTGTTTTGGCAAATGTTAAAAACATTATTGCAGTGGTGAGTGGTAAAGGTGGAGTAGGTAAAAGTACTGTATCTGCAAACTTAGCATTGGCATTGGCTGAAGGCGGTGCTAAAGTGGGATTGATGGATGCAGACATTTATGGGCCAAGTGTGCCTATTATGTTTGGAGTAAGAGGACAAAGACCATTAATGAAGGATGCGGGCGATAAAGGCATTATCCTTCCTTTAGAAAAATATAATATCCGCTTAATGAGTATTGGATTATT
>CALPKD020000112.1 GCA_943324055.2 Chitinophaga pinensis | reverse complement strand
TAAGCGCATGGCTCAATTAGCCCTATATAAGAAAGCGATGAAACTAATGGGCAACCACTTTGAAATAACAGTGGTTGGAGACAATGAACAATGGGCCAACGAAAAGATTGAACTAGGGGTAAAAGAAATTCAAAGAATTGAAAAACTATTAACCACTTTTGGCGCAGATAGTGAAACCAATAGAATCAATGAAAACGCAGGCATCGCTCCGGTAAAAGTAAGCGAGGAGACAATCGCGCTAATAGGAAGAGCCATAAAAATTTCAAATGTTACGCAAGGTGCTTTTGATTTAACTTATGGGTCAGTGGATAAAAGCTTATGGAATTTTGATACCACAATGACGGTCTTGCCAACAAAGGAAGTTGCAAAAAAAAGTGTTCGCTTAATAAATTATAAAAATATTATTATAGATTCCGATCATTCCACCGTCTTTTTAAAAGAGAAGGGAATGCGTATTGGATTTGGTGGAATTGGGAAAGGCTATGCGGCAGAATGCGCAAAGCGAATCATGCAAGAAGCAGGCGTGATAAGCGCTGTAGTAAATGCATCGGGGGATTTGACAACTTGGGGTACACAGCCAAACGGAGACAAGTGGACTATTGGCATTGTGCACCCCGAGATGGCAGACACTGTTTTTTCCTACATGAGCATCAGTGGGTTGTCGGTTGCTACTTCGGGGAATTATGAAAAGTTTGTAGTTATTGATGGTAAAAAATATTCACACACGATTAATCCAAAAACGGGTTTGCCCGTAACAGGAATAAAAAGTGTGACCATTGTTTCCACTAATGCCGAAGTGGCTGACGCGATGGCAACACCGGTAATGATTATGGGTATTCATGCGGGATTAGATATGATTAATCAAATTACTGATATAGAAGCAATTGTGATAGATGATGATAACAAGTTATATGCGACTAAAAATATTTTGCTGACTAAATAAATAATTATGAAAAAAACAACGAGCGTTTTTATGTTAATGATGTTATTACTTGCGGGCACTTCATGTGAGGCCGTAAAAGAGTTTCAGAAAAATCGACTCAACGATGCCGAAATGATTTTATCCGCAAGACGTGTTGAAAAAAACGAACAAAATTTTATGTCTTACAAAGAAGGAGCAGCGGGAGCAAATGGTGGTAAAACGGGCGGAGGTTGTGGTTGCAATTAATTAATTATTTTATCTGAATTGAATGAAAAAAATATCCCTTACACTTGTGGGTTTGTATTTGTTGTTTTTGAGTGGATACTCTCAAATTACAGAACGCTATAACAATATATTTAAAGCAAAAACTTTAAAGCTGACTGAGATTAATTTAGTTACCAGCTATTATACACAGGACGGAACACACTCTGCGGTGACAGGAGGGGGAACTTCTATCTTAGGGACTGGTGCCAATGCGGTGACCTTGAATGGTTCAGAGCACTTGACTGACTTTGCAAATATGTTAGAATTGAAATTAGTAGGTTATGGTGAAACAGGATTAAAACATACGATATTAGCGGGTCTAGGGGTAGACCACCATACAGCTGCTTCTCAAAAATATATTTCAACGTCTGGCGCCTCTAGCCCAGGCGGAACAAGGGTTTACCCATCGTTAAATTGGACGGTTGAAAACGAGGACAAAGGAACCGAATTTGGCTTAGGCACCTACTATTCACATGAATACAATTATAGCTCAATCGCATTAGATGGCCATTATGGATTTAAGAACAAGTCTGGTGGAGAGTTTGGCGCTAAGGTTTCTGCTTATTTTGATCAAGTAACATTGTTGTATCCTAAAGATGATTCGGTTTTATATAAAACTGGAACGAATATGGTAAATCCATACGACGACTTTGTTATCAAGACCAATGCAAGTCATAGTACAGGCGGTGGTTATTACAGCGGCGGGGTAACCTCCTCTAAATCCGAAGAAGACCTTCCAACAACAGGAAGAAACACTTATACGGCGTCTTTATCTTATAGTCAAATAATTAATAAAAGAACGGATCTCGCTTTATTATTAGATGTAGTTAAGCAAGATGGTTATTTAGAATTGCCTTTTCACAGAGTTATATTTAATAACCATTTAGAAAGAATTGAAAAACTCCCTGCTTCAAGAACGAAAATTCCGATTGGAGTTAGGTTGAATTATTTTGCAGGGGATAAATTAATTGTAAGATCCTATTATAGATTTTATACAGATGATTGGGGATTAACTGCACACACTGCTAGTATAGAGTTGCCATATAAAATCACGCCGTTCCTTTCTATCTCTCCTTTTTATAGGTATTATACACAAACTGCTACTAAATATTTTGCGCCCTTGTATGGCCATAAGGTGGATGCAATTGCAAACCCAGTGGAATCCTATTATACAAGTAACTACGCTTCCTCTGCATTTAATAGTCATTATTATGGCTTGGGAATGAGAACAGCACCGCCTGACGGAGTTGGAAACACCTATTTATCTGCACTTGAAATTAGGTATGGACATTATAGTCAATCAACAGATCTAAACTCGAATGTGATTTCGCTTCACTTTACTTTTAAATAAAAAATAAGTGATTCGTTTGTCGACTATCTCGTTGTTATTATAAGAGCGCCTATTTAATAAAAGAAGGGGTCCAGAATTGTTCAAAGTAAATTACAATGGACATGGCTAAAACAAACCAGCCAAATCCTTTTTTTAGCTTAGCACCATCGATGGTTTTGTTTAAAAAATTTCCTGTGATGATACCAAGTGTTGCAAGGAGTATGATGCTGAATAAAAATTTCCAGTCAACTGCTGTATGAATTAAATCACCGCTAAACCCAACAAGTGACTTTATACTTATGATAACTAGGGAAGAAGCAATTGCTTTTTTCATTGGCAATTTTGCTAGGATAACGAGTGCTGGTATAATTAAAAAGCCACCACCTGCACCTACTATTCCAGTAAGTAGCCCTTCTCCTAAACCTACAAGCATAAGGGTTAAGCCATACACAGGCAAAATGCCTTCAATTTCTTTTTTATTTTTTCCCAAGATCATCGATAAGGCAGATGTCAACATGAGTGTTGCAAAAAATAACATAATGAAGCTACTTTTTGATAAATTGATGGCATTCGTGATATGAATTGTGGATGGGATAGCAGGCAGTAAAAACTTCCTTGCTAAAAAAACACCGAAGATGGAAGGGAGGCCAAAAACAAAAATGGTTTTAAAATCTACCAACTTTTGCTTGAGTCGGGAAACAACTCCGGCAATACTACTTAAGCCAACGATTGCTAATGAGTAAGTAGTTGCTAATAATGGGTCTATGTGAAAGAGGTATACTAAAACAGGGACGGTCAAAATAGAGCCCCCACTTCCTATAAGTCCTAATGATATTCCAATTAAAATTGATGCTAAGTATCCAAGAATCTCCATGTAGATTAATTTTCACAAACTTCGTGTTTGTTAGCAACAAACTGTGTACTTTTTGTCACTAATTAAATAATTTTGATGAAAGGTGATTTTGGTCACGGGATTGTTTAATTTTAGTTTGGATTTTTGTATACAATTAAATGGTTTTATTATGAAAGTGGAACAAATATATACAGGGTGCTTAGCACAAGGGGCTTATTATATTATGAGTGATGGCGAAGTGGCAATTATTGATCCATTAAGAGAAGTGGCCCCCTATATTCATAAAGCTAAATTAGATCACGCAACGATTAAATATGTATTAGAGACGCATTTTCATGCCGATTTCGTTTCAGGTCATTTAGATTTAGCTAAAAAGACAGGCGCGAAAATTGTATTTGGTCCAAGTGCTGCTCCTTCATTTGATTTTTATGCAGCCAAGGATGGGGAGGAAATAAAACTAGGCAAAATAAAAATCCGTGTGATTCATACGCCAGGGCATACCATGGAAAGCACTTGTTATTTATTGATGGACGAATCAGGCAAGGAGGTTGCTTTATTTAGTGGAGATACTTTATTTATTGGAGACGTTGGTCGTCCTGATCTAGCACAAAAAATAAAATCCGAATTAACACAAGAAATTTTAGCAGGTTATTTATACGATTCACTGAGAAACAAGGTAATGACTTTGCCAGATGATATAGTTATCTATCCTGCTCATGGAGCAGGTAGTGCATGCGGCAAAAAGATGAGTAAGGAAACGCAGGATACCCTAGGCAACCAAAAACAAACCAACTATGCATTAGCCGCAGATATGACGAAGGATGAATTTATTGCCGCTGTGTTGGACGGACTAGTAGCCCCTCCGGGGTATTTTCCATTAAATGTAATGATGAATATTCAAGGATATGATAGCATTGACCAAGTTTTAGAAAGAGGACAACATGCGTTAAACCCAGCTGCGTTTGAGGCTGCAGCGAATGAAACGGGCGCGCTCATTTTGGATACGAGGTCCGCTCAAATTTTTGCAAAAGGCTTTGTCCCCAATTCAATTAATATTGGAATTGATGGAAGCTTTGCGCCTTGGGTAGGTGCCATGATCCCGGATATCAAACAAGAAATTTTATTAATTACAGACGATGGCAGGGAGGAGGAAGTGATTACAAGACTTGCAAGAGTTGGGTATGACTTCACCATTGGATTTTTAGAAGGTGGTTTTAGCGCCTGGGAGAAAGCAGGGAAAGAGGTGGATCATATTGAATCTGTTTCCGCAGTTGATTTAGCCAATCTCAAAACAACGCATCCTGATATTACCATTTTAGATGTTCGAAAAGCGTCTGAATTCAAAAGTGAGCATATAAAGGGAGCGCAAAATGCCCCACTTGATTTTATCAATGACAGTATGGCTTCTATTGATAAGGATAAAACTTACTATGTGCATTGTGCAGCTGGATATCGGTCCATGATTTTCATCTCCACCTTAAAAGCAAGAGGCTTTAATCGCTTGGTAGATGTTGCAGGCGGGTTTGCAGCAATAAAAGAAACTGGAAAGTTTAAATTAACTGATTATTCAATTCCAACTACACTTCTTTTATAAATACATTTTGCTTAAGCGCCTATCATTTAACTGGAAGGGTCTTTTTTTATGGAGCAACCATTTTTATGGACTATGTGCCACTTTGTTAGCCATTGAATCTGTTGAGGCATTGTTCAATAAGATGCCTTCTGTTTACGTACTAGCTATTATTTATCTTTCCACGGTAGTTTATTACACTTACGCTTACTTGAACGAACCCACCGATGGCATATATAACGAAAGGGGTAATTGGTATGCAAAAAATAAAAAATATTTATTCCTTCGACAGGGGCTTTTTACTTTAGCTATTTTATATCTAGCCATTTTCAAACTAAATGTAATCGGATTATTTTTTGCGTTTCCATTCTGGATAAAGTGTCTACTCTTGTGTTCTCTAGTTATTGCTGCATCTTATTATTCGCCCCTTATTAACAGCAAGTTATTAAGAGGAATCAGAACCTGGGGTGTTATGAAGAGTGCTAGTATAGCTTGGATTTGGACGGTTATGTGTAGCCTGATTCCCTTGTTGTTAAGTATGAAATCTGAGACGATGTCATTTTTACTAACCGCACATTTTTTGCTCTACTTTTATCAGC
>CALPKD020000111.1 GCA_943324055.2 Chitinophaga pinensis | reverse complement strand
TAAATACCTACTGCATAAGCAAGTAAAGCAGAAACAAGGATTGTGATAATGAACTTCATATACAAATATTTTTATTTTTTTGAATTAAGCTTTTTTGAAATTAATATGCCATTTAGCTTTTTGGCTTTGTTCTAGTTTTTCTTTAGGCAAGAATAATAAACGATAGTATTTACCGGCTGCCCAATAATCGATAAAACTATCGTAATAAGGGCTACCTGGATTGCCACTTTGTCCTCCTGGATATAAACCATACGCTTCAATTTCGTCTGTCATATGCACCACCATTCTCCAGCTTGGTCCATGATTTTCACTTGTAGCATTCACGATATTTGCACCACCCCCAATTGGTAAATTCAATCTACTCAGTGCTGGCATTTTTGTTAAGTGCAAAACGCGCGTTGCTTTATAGCTAGACCATTCCAACTTATTTTCTTTTTCTAGTTTTAATAATTCTTTTGTTGCACGTTCCACCCCTGCATTCACTTGTTCAGTTAATGTTTCCACTTTGTCCTTTGTGTGAATATCGTCCGCAACAGAAAAACTCGTATCCTTGTTCATTTGGTCCAATAATACAAATGCTTCAGGCTTGGTCAATGGCAATGGAGATCCTGATAATTCGTCTCCCCAAACAGCTTGTTCAACACTATCCCAAATGGTTTTGAAAACAGTGATCCCCTTTTCATGTTCATTATTGTATAAATTCCAATTGATCATTTCTTGTACCATTCGTTTTGCATCTGCACTTAATTGATCCACTTTTATAAACTTCATTAATGCAGGACGAGCGTTTTCGGCAAACACATTATAATTACTAGTTTGTAATCCTTGCATATCCTGTGGAGTAATTTGATTCATGGTATCTAAGCGCTTATTGACGCTAATACCGCGGTATAATGGAAAGGAAGATGCGGTGCCTAAATAATAAGGGTAAGATGGGTCTGTTGATTTTTGATTCGCACTACTCACAAAACCACGTGCTGGGTTTTTACTCATTGGATTTTCGGCAAATGGTATGATACCTTGCCACGCATAACTAGTATCCTCGCCTGGCATAATAAAATCACCTTGACGTTCCCAACGTGCGATAAAATTACCTTGTTGCTTAATCGCGATATCTCCTGTCTTACTTGCAAATACAAAATTTTGACCAGGACATTTCCAAGTTTCAATAGCACTCATATAGTCATCAAAATTCTTTGCTCTATTTAATTTGTAAAAAGTCTCTACCCCCGTTGATGCGTCATGTGCTGTCCATTGAACTGCAAGGGTGCGTCCTTTAGATTGTGGATTTTGATAATGTGCATCAAACATAGTTGGCCCCCATTGTGTCATTGCTATATTTTCAACCACATCTGCACTATCTTTTACTTTGATTACTTCTACTCTTTTTGTAGTCGCTTTCCATGCACCATTAAACCAATATTCGTTCTGAGTGCTGTCCTTGAATTTTAATTCATAGTAATCCAACACATCGCGTCCTGCATTGGTTACACCCCAAGCGATACTATCATTAAAGCCAATGATCACTGCTGGAGAACCTGGGAAGCTTGCGCCATAAGTACTATGAGTAGGCGTCGTAATTTGTACCTCATACCATAGTGACGGCAGGTTTAGTCCTAAGTGTGGGTCACTACATAAAATTGGACGGCCCTATTTTGTTTTAGATCCAGCAACCGCCCAGTTATTACTACCATTGTTCTTATCTGGTGCTTCAGGACTTTGGACTATTTTAGTATTCAAAGCCAACTGCGTATTTTGCATATGCAAATAAGCAATATCCGAAGTTGCTGGCTTAATTGGAATAATTGATGGAGTATTATACGCAGTTCCTTTAGGGATAATCGGATCTAAAGAATCTTGCTTGTTCGTAAATAATTTATCAAATAAATCATAGCCTAAAAAATCTCTTGTATTGGTTAATTGTAAATCAGCGGTTGCAGAACGGCCTGATAAATCATAAGACATGAACATTAAAAATAAATAAGTTCTTTCCGGTGTCCATTTTTCAGGAGCATAGTTCATCAATTTATATTCAAAAGGCAAATCCTCAGGAGCCAATTGTTTTAAGTAAGCATTCACCCCTGCAGTATAAGCATCCACTGTTGCTTTCATCACCGGGTTATTTGCATTGATATAGGCTTCGGTTTGTTCCGCACCATATACCATTCCAAGTCGTCTAAAAAAGCGATCTATTGGTAATTTATCAGCCCCAGCAATTTCGCTTAATCGGCCTGATGCTACACGTGTTTGAAAATCCATTTGCCATAATCTGAATTTTGCATGTAAATAGCCTTGTACAAAGTAGGCATCCTCATCGTGGCTTGCATAAATATGTGGCACCAAACGATCATCAATAGTAACATCCACATCCCCTTTTAATTCATCTGCAATTACAGATGCATCAAAGTTGGTATTTACTTTTTCAGCGTTCTTCCAAAAACCTTGTTGAGGAGATAAAAAATATCCTAATCTTGGGGCTTTAGAACCACCCAATTTCAATTGAATATTTAACGTAAAAACTAATCCGGCTGTTACAACAGCTGAGGCTACAAATGGCAAAATTCGCATGACTAAAATTTAGAAGCCTAAATTAAGAATTATTTGGCAACTTGACGTTTAAAAAAAGCCAACTGATTTGTTAAAGGTAGGTAGGGATGGGCAGCCAACAATTGCTCCGTTTTATTAATACAAGATTGTAAAAACAGCTGGTGTGCACTAGACCCTACAAAAAAAGGTTTATGATTTACTGCTAATTGTAATTCAGCCACTTGCTTCATGATGGATTGGGTAGCATCATTCATGTAAGAAGCCACAAACTGCTCCCAAACATATTGGGTTGCAGCATAATTAGGATGGACTAAATCCTCTGAATAAAAACGGTAGTCCCTTAGGTCATCTATTATATATTCATAAGCTGGGAAATAACCCACCTTCCCCTTTTCCGATAGTACTTGGTGCACTGCCTGAATCAAGACGGCCTTACTCCGATTGTTTTCAATTAAGCCTTCTCTTAAATGCCTTACTGGGCTAATTGTAAACACGATATTCAAATTCGGATTAAATGCTTGCAAAGACTGAATCAGCTCCTGCAATAATTTAATCAATACAAGGGGTTGCATTAATTCCTTATTAAACCAGTTGGCTGGCGCTTTGTGATTGTTGGCAACCACTTGCCCCTCACCTTGCGGTGCTTGTTCGCTCAAACGGTATAACCAAGCAGACCCTAATGTAATAATAATATGATTGGCGTTTTTTAAAAAATAATGGGATTTTTCTACCGATGCATTCATTTTATCCAAAGCCTCTTGTTG
Source organism: Chitinophaga pinensis (assembly GCA_943324055.2). Lineage (GTDB taxonomy): Bacteria > Bacteroidota > Bacteroidia > Chitinophagales > Chitinophagaceae > Sediminibacterium > Sediminibacterium pinensis_F. Next base: position 2,255 of record CALPKD020000111.1, on the reverse strand, counting down.
TGTAATTCCAGAAAACCGACTGTGGTGATGCCAACTATTCCACACATCGTTCAACAAGAAAAGGTCGTCCTTCGTATATTTTTTATGTTCGATGCAATCCTGAATGCTATTTTGAACACTCACCGGATTAAACAATACGCCATGTGGATTCTCTAAAACATCCCACTGAAAATTGGTAAATTTTATTCCTATATTTTCAGAAAAACAAGACCCTATTAAAACAATTTTATCTTGATACCCAATTTGATATTTAGATTGCTTTGGGTTTAATGTTAGTTTGAATTTAACGGCGCTCATTGGTCAAATTATTTGTTTGCGGGAAACATGCGTTGTTTCATTGCTTCATATAATACAATACCTGCAGCAACTGACACGTTAAAAGAATCAAAATTAGTAGCCATCGGTATTTTGAAAAAGTAGTCGGCTGCTTTCGCTAAATAAGGTGTTACCCCACGTCCCTCATCTCCCATGATTATACATGCAGGGATGGATAGGTCTAATTCATGTACGTTTTTATCGGCACGCATTTCGCTGGTACAAACTTGTATCCCGTTTAAATGCAAAGTGTCAATCGCTTTTAACAAGCTGCTGACTCTCACCACTTGTATATGCTCTAAGGCACCTGCACTACTTTTAAAAGCTTCCTCATTTAACGCACCTACTCCCTTATCCGGAATAATTAATGCTTGTGCACCACAACAATGTATGCTTCTGCTAATTGCACCTATATTTCTTACATCAGTTACCCCATCTAACATTACAAACAAAGGCGTCTCTCCTTTGCCAACAACAAAATCAATCACCTCCTGCAAGTCCATATATTTTACATTCGAAATATACGCAAGCACTCCTTGGTGATTTGCCTTAGTCATCCCATTTAATTTTTCAATTGGAACGTACTGAACAGGAATATTATGTTCTCTAGCTGAATGTTTAATTTCATTTAATCCATCCCCTTCGGCATTCTTTTGAATCAATATCTTTTCGATATTGGTATCTGAAGTAAAAGATTCTAGTATCGGCTGTCTGCCTATAATAAACTTTCGCTCTGTGGTCTGACGTCGCTCAGCGCTATAATTACGTTGTGGCGTGTATCTTTTATCTGATTTATATTTTCGCTCCTCCATGGCCTCGAAGTTATGATTTTTACTTTGTACTATTATTAGATTGTAGGTATTGCCATTTTAAAATTGCCGCTACGGATATTGAATCTGTTATCTTCCCTTCCATCACCCATTGAACGGCTTGTGCAAATGGCATTTTTTGAATAGTCAATTGCTCCGTATCCTCCGGTTCAGCAATACCCGCAATTAAATCCGTAGCCACATAGACGACTGCAAATTCATCCGACACTGAATTAGAAACATGCATGGTCAAAATCTCGGTCCAAGTCCCTGCTTCAAATCCAGTTTCTTCTTTTAGTTCTCTTTTTGCGGCATCCAACCAATCCATTCCTTCGGGACAGCCCCCTTCGGGAATTTCCCAACTATATAAATCCAAAGGGAATCGGTATTGACCTACTAAATAAGTATTGTTATCCTGATCAATCGCAATCACTCCCACAGCAATATTTTTAAAATGTACTTTGCCATAGATACCCGGCGTAGCCGCTGGGGTAATGACATCATACTGCGTTAAACTAATCCACGGATTATCATACACTAGTTTTTCGTCCACTATTTTCCAAGGGTTTATTTGATTTTCCATGATCCGTTATTTTTATCAATATGCATTATACAAGTTAGATTGAATAAAAAATCCCGCCTCTGAATTTTCAAGGGCGGGATTTTTAAAAATTTCAGCTTATTATTTTAAACCAAAAGCTTTTTTCACTTTTGTTACATAATCTAATTTTTCCCAAGTAAACAATTCAACTTTCATAGTCTTTGATTTACCATCAGGCGTTGTGAATGTTTTAGTCACTGTTTCGTTCTTACGACCCATGTGTCCGTAAGCAGCAGTTTCACTGTACATTGGAGTTCTTAATTTTAAACGTTGCTCAATAAAGTAAGGACGTAGATCAAAAATTGATTCTACTAATTTACCTATTTGACCATCGGTTAATTTTACTTTAGCAGTACCATAAGTGTTTACGTTGATTGAAGTTGGTTTAGCAACACCAATCGCGTAGGAAACTTGTACCAATACTTCGCTCGCTACACCTGCATAAAAACACGTGCGTCGGGAAGACGGGGGCTGTTTTTTTTAGGGAGCATGCGCGCAGCATCGCGACTAAAAATAATCGCTGCAACAAC
>CALPKD020000110.1 GCA_943324055.2 Chitinophaga pinensis | reverse complement strand
TAATGTGCCTGCATGTCCTACCTTACAAACCTCTGTGAGTGCACGCACTTTTTTAATCATATCAAAGGAAGTCCATTGTAATGGCTTATCCAATAATAATACTTTACCTTCTAGATAAGGGATTAAAGAGCCTGGAACTTGTTGTTGTTTTCGCATCTAGCTTGAATACTTAGTAAGCTCTTGCAAATAAAACACGTTGCGACGAAGGATTGCCTGTATACACACATACCCCTGCTTCCAACGTATTGTCTAATGGAATACAACGGATGGTTGCTTTTGTTAATTCTTTAATTTTTTCCTCAGTCTCTGCAGTACCATCCCAATGTGCTGAAACAAAACCAGTTTTGTTATCTAAAGTATGGACGAATTCTGTCCAAGTATCTGCCTTAGTAATATGGTCGTCTCTATATTGTTTCGCGCGATTAAATAAATTAGATTGTATTTCTAATAGCAAGGCACTGATTGTTTCAGTTAACCCTTCCATTGACACTGCCGATTTTTCCTTGGTATCACGACGCGCTACTTCCACTTGATTATTTTCCAAATCTCTTGGACCTACCGCAATTCGCACAGGTACTCCCTTCAATTCATATTCCGCAAATTTCCAACCTGGACGGTTATGGTCTGTATTGTCATATTTAACTCTAATGCCTGCAGCTTTAAAAGAAGCAACAATCGTTTCTATCTTCTCGTCTAAAATTGCTTTCTGCTCCTCCCCTTTATAAATTGGAACAATCACAACTTGTATTGGAGCGATACGTGGAGGCATTACTAAACCTTGGTCATCACTATGCGTCATTACCAATCCGCCAATTAAGCGCGTACTTACACCCCAACTTGTAGCCCAAACATAATCCAATGTATTATTCTTATCACTAAATTTTACATCGAATGCTTTAGCAAAATTTTGTCCTAAAAAGTGAGAGGTACCTGCTTGTAAAGCTTTTCCGTCTTGCATTAAAGCCTCGATACAGTAGGTATCCTCCGCACCAGCAAAGCGCTCACTAGCTGTTTTAATACCTTTAATCACAGGAACTGCCATCCAATTTTCAGCAAAATCGGCATATACGTCCAACATCTTTACTGTTTCTTCAATGGCCTCTTCCTTTGTCGCATGGGCAGTGTGCCCTTCCTGCCATAAAAACTCGGCAGTCCTCAGGAACAATCTTGTTCTCATTTCCCATCTTACCACATTCGCCCATTGGTTCACCAAAATTGGCAAATCCCGGTAAGACTGGATCCATGTTTTATAGGTATTCCAAATAATCGCTTCACTCGTTGGACGAACAATTAATTCCTCCTCCAACTTTGCATCTGGGTCAACCATCAACTTGCCCTTATTATTAGGATCTGTTTTTAATCTGTAATGCGTAACAATGGCACATTCTTTTGCAAAACCTTCGGCATTTTTCTCTTCCGCCTCGAATAAGGACTTAGGAACAAATAAAGGGAAATAGGCATTTTGGTGCCCTGTATCCTTAAACATTTTGTCTAATGCAGCTTGCATATTTTCCCATAAAGCATACCCATATGGCTTTATCACCATACATCCACGTACAGCGCTATAATCGGCTAAATCGCCTTTTAAAACGAGGTCATTATACCATTGTGAATAGTCCTGGGCTCTTGTTGTTAGTTCCTTTGCCATTTTTTAATAATCTTAACAATTTGTGTTGTAAAAACAATCTACGAAAGATGCTCTATATATCAAAGTTTACTAACTTTGAAGTAGCACAAATGTACGCAAAATATAGGGCATATTAAAACCTAAACTAATTCATTATGATTACTTTAAAATCTCACACTTCAATCAAGCTTTTCGCTGTTTGCTTAGTGACAATTAGTATTTTAGGAACTGGCTGTACCAGTTTGCAACAATCTACTGCAATTGCAACTGATGATTTATATACTACACCTAACCCGTCAACTGTTGCTACTGGCAGCATCAAATCGGATAGACAAATAGTGCAAGATGTAATTGAAGGAGAAGATGCCTATCAAGAATATGAAAATTATCAAGATGATCGTTACTTGAGATTGAAAGTTGCGAATAGAGATAGGTGGTCATCCATTGATGATTTTGGATATTGGAATGATCCTAGATATAACAATGCATATTACCCTTCGTACTTAGGATGGAATAGCTGGTACACCGGATATTATGGAGCATCTTGGTATAATCCATTTGGCAATTCTTTTTCTATGGGATGGGGTGGATATAGTCCTTACATGAATTCCTATTACAGCTTAGGCTGGGGATTTAATGATTTTGGATATGGCGGATTTGGTTATGGTGGTTTTGGAGGATATGGTGGTTTTGGCTACGGAGGATTTGGTGGATATGGTGGATGGAATCCTTACTACGCAGGCTACTGGAACCCCTATGGATCTTACTACTATGGAGGCGGAGGTTATGGTGGGATGTATGGCGGAGGTATGTCACATGCAAGACCAAACCCACAAACCAGCGCAATGCAAACAAGCGGACCAGGTTTATCAGCTTACCGAAACACCCGTACTTTTAACAATGCCAATAATAGCTACAACACTACAAACGGCACTACCCGTTACACAGGTAATCCTGATTTAAATAACCGATTCGGCAATTTAGTGAGACGCGTTGTTACAACCAATACCAACACTGGGCAAGCAAATAGTTTTGATCGCCCCTCTCGATCTTTTAACAATAATAGTTTTGGCACAAGCAATCAAAATAAAAGCGCAAGCACAAATAGCCAGCCTACTCAAACCAACACCGCTCCAGTATTAAACAACAATGCAGGTGGACGCAGTGGCGGGTTTAATAGTAGCGGTAGTTCTAGCACTCCTAGTAGAGCGCCAAGAGGTGGCAACAGATAAGCACAATATTTATTTTAGTAGCACTATTTTATAAAAATTCAATTATGAAGAAATTACTTTTTTTAATCTTGATGGGATCAAGTGTCACCATGTATGCGCAGGATCCAGAGGACGGATTGAGGTTATCTTGGTTTGTGCCAAATGGCACACCACGAAGTAATGCATTAGGCGGTGCAATGGGATCCTTGGGTGGAGATTTATCCTCCAATCACATCAATCCAGCTGGATTGGGGTTTTACAAATCAAGTGAAATTTTATTAGCCCCTAAGTTTTCAGCTAAGACCAATACTTTTAATTACAGAGGGACCACTAGCACTTCCACAGATAACAGTTCCAACTTTGGATCTGTTGGAATTGTGTTTGCTGATGGTCAAAGGCATAATAATTGGACAAGTACCGCATTTTCTATTTCTTTTAATCAAGTCGCAGATTATAATAACCGGATTAGTTTTAGCGGAAAAAATAATTTTAGTAGTTATTCCGAAAAATATTTAGAAGAACTAGTGCGTGATCAAGCCGATACCAATGCAGCTTTGAGTAATTATATTTTTGGAAGTTCGTTGGCTTTTAGAACTTACCTAGTGGACACTATGGCCAATGCAAGTGGCGCAGTTACTGGCTACCAAAGTTTAGTACCCATTTCAACAGGTGTGAATCAAAATTACGATGCAATTACAAGCGGCAGTTATAATGAATTGAATTTTGGATGGGGTGGCAATATGAGCGACAAACTTTATTTAGGTGCTAGCATTGTGATGCCAATGATTAACTACAGCCGTTCATTGACTTATATTGAAACAGATGCAACTAATAATACTGAAAACTTTTTTGGAGGTTTTGTATTGAATGAAAATTTTAGTTCAAGAGGTTGGGGATTAGGTGCCAAGTTTGGTATCATTTACAAACCGGAGGCTTATTTACGCGTGGGATTTGCATTGCAAACGCCTCAACTCATATCATTTAGAGACAAGATGAGCGCAGATATGACCACCAATACCGAAAAGTACGCAGGTGTGCAATCCGCAAGCTCAAGTGAGTTAAACGATGGCTATCCAGGCACTAGAGAGTATACTTTAGCTACTCCACTTAAGGCCACTTTTAGCACAAGCTACTTTTTTGCTTCACCAGGCAAGCCAACACAACCACTTGGTTTTATCAGCGCTGATCTTGAATGGGTAAATTATACAGGTACAAAATATTACGCGAATACCTACGACAAAGAAACTTCGGATTACTACAGTAACTTAAATAGTACTATTAAAGCTGTGTATAAAAACAATATCAATATTAAAATTGGTACTGAGATTAAGTTAAATGGCAACTGGATGGTAAGAGCAGGTACCGGTTATTATGGATCCCCTTATAAAGACGAGGCCGTTAAAGCATCTCATTGGACAGTAAGTGGTGGTATTGGATACAGAACCAATCGTCACTTTGTTGATTTAACTTTAGTAAACACCACTACCAAGGATGCAATTTTCCCATACCGCTTAAACGATAAAGACAATACTTACGCGGATTACAAAGGAAATAATTTAGTATTCAGTATTGGTTATGGAATAAGATTTTAAGACTAGGCATTTAGATTGTGCCTAAAAAAAGTCCCGTCCTGGAAAATATTTTCTGGGACGGGACTTTTTTAATAAGTAAAAACACTCAACGCAAATAAGCTACTACTACTTTAAGTCAGTTGTTTTCAATCCTTGATTTACTTTAATATCTGTGTATTTGATATTGATTTTCATTTGTCCCATATCAATTAATTGTTCGTTCGAAACTTGTACCCCATTTACTAATTGATACCCTTTATAAAACTGCTGTTGTGTCATGGTCCCTCTTCCTGGCACTTCCTCGGATTTAAAAGTCTTAAGGAGCAAATAGGTAGCTGCATCGTAAAAACGGTGTGACACTTTTCCTGAAGGGGTGGTTAATTCCACATCAATTGCATCTTTCCCGTCTACTTTCTCTGCACCTACTATTTTAAGTTGATACCCTTTTGCAACATATAATTGTTCTGGTACAAGGTATGTAGATTCATCCAACCCTTCCTTCACTTCCGCATTTACAGGCGTTTCCATCCCTTGTTGTGCAACTGTATATTTACCATCCACTACTGCTTGTTTTGTAATAGCCATTCCACCCATTGACATAATAGTTACTGAATTACCTGGAGCAATGATTGTCTGCGTCATATCTAAGGATTGTCCCATTACATTTGCAGTCCCTTTGAATTGCACATCCTTAATTGCAGACAATGCAGAGGAGCCACCATATGCGTCAATCACTTTGGTCATTAATAATGCTGGCGTCAAGGAAGCGTCGGCTTTCGCATCAACAGGAGCCGCTATTTCATTTCCTTCGATATCAAAATATTTAACTGGTCCGTATTTTTCTAATCCCTTAGCAATTTGTTTGGCATTTCCTACAATCACAATATGCATTTGAGCAGGATTTAATAAACTAGTTGCAGCAGCTTGCACCTTTTGTGCATCCACAACTGCCAGATTCGTTAAATATTTTTGATAATAATCTGCAGGCATTTTATAACGTGCAATATTTAAAGCAAAATTAGCAACCGTTGCAGGGTTCTCTAAAGAACGAGCAAACCCACCAGCTAAATAATTTTTCATTCTCATTAATTCGGTATCTCCTACCTTTTCGTTTCGAATGATATTTATTTCGCTTAATAATTCTTGAATAGCGCTATCTGTTTTCTCATTTCTTACAGCCGATTCAGCAGCG
>CALPKD020000109.1 GCA_943324055.2 Chitinophaga pinensis | reverse complement strand
TTGCAGAAGCGGCACTTCGAAAAGGCAATTCCGCGCTAGCATTGACAGCTTATACAAATGCAATAAGCTTAAATTTTGACATGTTAACGACTACCTACCCGCAAAATATACCAACTGCGAATGTGATTACACCTGCAGTTAAGTCGGCTTATTTAACAAATGCTACAGTGGTACCTGCAGCTTCGGGTTTAACGCTTTCTAAAATCATGTTACAAAAGTATATTGCTTTGTATGGATGGGGCGTTCAGCAAACATGGACAGACATGAGAAAGTTCCATTATACGGACTTGGACCCTACAACAGGCAAACAAGTTTATGCGAATTTTACTCCACCATCAGGTGCAAATTTAATGTCTACCAACAATGGCAAATTAGTATACCGATGCAGACCTAGATACAATTCTGAGTACCTTTATAATGTTCCTGAATTAACCAGAATCGGCGCCTATCAAAACTTAGATTACAATACATATGAAATGTGGTTCTCTCAGAAATAAATTATTTATAAAAATAAGCATAATGAAAAAAAATATATACTTACTTCTAATATTGACCAGCATGGGTAGTCTATTATGGTCATGTTCTAAACAAGCTACTGACGGTATTGCAACTAAGACTTCAATTGAAGGAAGTGCATTTATTAAAATTGCTCATTTTTCCCCAGCATTCAGGCTGGCTGTGAATGGTAGTGATAGTTTCAACGTTTACGTAAATGGGATGAAGCTAAATGGTGCCTTTTTAACCTATGGATCCTTATTTCCATCTGTAACGAATATGTATGCAGCTGTGCCGGCCGGTAATAATATCATTAGACTAACGATGAATGGTGTCTTGACTCCAGATTCATTGATGATTGCTACCTATACAAAATCACTTGTTGCAGGAAAGTACTATTCTTTTATTATAACAGATTCGCTAAAAAGCACAAGTAATAGCAAACAAATATTTGTGGAGGATAACTTTATGTTTTCAGACACTACTACCTTTACTATGAGGTTTGTTAACGCAATCATGAATGACACAGCTGGTAAAAACGTTGATGTTTATTCTACAAGACGTGCGAGTAATATTTTTTATAATGTTAGCCCTGGAACGGTAAGTGAATTTGTTCCTCAACCTTACAATTTTGTAACAGACACTTTAATCGTTAGAAGAGCAGGCAGCATGTTTGAATTAGCTAGGCTAAGCACTGCATCAAACCCATTGGGCAGAAACAGGGCTTACACGCTAGTTTACAAAGGATTACCTGGTGTGCTTACAACTGGCACAAAAGGAAGGTCACTCGTTACCTTTGCTAATCAATAAGCTATACTGATTTAAAAAAAGGCTGATTCTTAAACGAGTCAGCCTTTTTTTTTGAACAAATAACCCTATTTACACATTTGAAATAAATGCGGTAAGGGAATGAAATTAGAATAAATTTGACCATCAAATAATTTACAATGAAGAAATCATTATTGGTTCTGTTAATGGGAATATTGTTTATACAAGCAAACGCTCAATGGAAGAATGTCTCAGATGTGTTTGGTCTACAAACAGAAAGTGTAAAAGTTTTTGAATGGGAGGGTACATATAATGACAGCGCCTTTCGTGCATTTTATGTGCAAGTCAATACAAAGGACAACTCGCTTCATCTAGATACCGACACCACTTTATACAGACGCTTAACTCCGATGCAATTTTACAATCGGTTACAATCGCCTTTGGTGGTAGTGAACGCATCCTTCTTTGAATTTAAGAACAATACCAATTTAAATATTGTGGTACGGGATGGAAAAACGGTTGCCTATAATATGCATAGTATTCCAGGTAAAGGAAAAGACACACTCACCTATGCACATGTACTTGCATCTGCATTGGGAATGGTGAAACCAAATCAATTAGACATTGCTTATACTTATACCGATTCTGCAATGGACAAAGTATACTTCCAATCTAATCCAATGGGTTCGTTTAGAGATTCAAGTTCAATTCTTCCATTTAATAATAGTCGCTTAAATAATTTAAAGCCTTGGAATGTAAAATGGGCTGTTGGTGGTGGTCCGGTATTAATAAGAGATGCGCAACTAAAAATAAGTAATGAGGAAGAAAAAAAATTCGCAGGAAAAGCGATTAACGACCGTCATCCAAGAACAGCAATGGGTTACACAAGAGATGGTAACTTAATAATACTAGCCATTCAAGGTCGCATGAAAGGCATAGCTGTTGGTGCAACCCTTGGTGAAACGGCTTCTCTATTATTAAATCTTGGTTGTGTAGAAGGCATTAATTTAGACGGTGGTGGGAGTAGTTGCTTACTAGTAAATGGCAAAGAAACCATTAAGCCTTCGGATCCAACAGGTGAAAGACCGGTGCCTGCTGTTTTTTATGTAAAGGAGTAAACTTGTCACAATTATTTCAATCTTATGGCGCACATAAAAAACTAATCACTGTAGCCTGTTTGATTTTTACGCTTAGGCACTAAGATTAAATTTTTCTGCAACATTTGTTTTAAATGTCTTTTGACTAACTGCCCCATTGTTTTTGCGCGGTTGTAGGAGGATTGCTCTTTAAAATGTTTTGCAAGTTCGGATTTTAGCTGTTCAATTTTTTCAGGAAGTGAAATTGTATCCGCGCACATAATATCAAACAATTCCAGAATTCTATATCTGGCAGATGCTAGGCGAAATGTCATCATAGTGCGTTCTTCGGCCTGATATTGTGCTATAGAATCATTGTCCAATTGTTTAATCACTACATCTACCAATTCCTTATTTTCTTTAAAAAATTGAGGCAGGTATAAATTTTTTCTCCCCTCATAAGATTGCTGATCAAAATCGATTGCCCTAATTCTGTATTGTGTATCTTCAATATCTGGAATAATATTGACTACAAAATTATACGATCGCATGTCCCCTAATAATTGTACAAAACAACGCTCGTTAAATTTTACGAATTCTTTTGCAAGCCTTGTTAAATTAGTATTTGAATTGTTTAAATATTCTTTTATAAAAATATCACCTGGTATGCCCGGTATATGTTCTTCCACTAAAGTGTCAAAATGAGTGAAATAGGTAATCCGGTTTGGTGACAACAAGTGTTCTAATTCTAAGCCATACACCCTACTTGCATCGGCACGCTTGATATAATAATGGTCATAGTTGTCATTGAGTTTGTTGACAATTCTAATTCTAAAGGGCTGACTGTTTCCAAAATAACAAAAATCAATTCTTGCCACATCTAAGTGATTAATCAAACTAGTATCTCCTTCTGTTTTTAGGATTGCATAAATTTTAACCAAGCTCTCTCTAAGGTGTTCCCATTGTTTGGAATCGTAAGAGACCTTTTCCCAACTGGTGTCATTCCCGTTTTTATCTAAGAGCGGTGCCGAAAAAGTGTAGCGTTCTAAATCCTTATACGTTACCGGTAAGGTAACCTCTCGCCTGTATTGTGACAGGTAGCCGCGTAGCTTTGAATTAATGGGGAATATAATTTTCTTCCTAGAGGGCTTCTCTGCGTCAACTGGCTTATTGGTATAGTCAAAAAAATTTATCATAGATAGCTAGATCTAAATTTACCATTTTTAGTGCGTTTTTGAACTAAACCCGCAAAACGTATTTGCGCTTGTTTAAAGGAACAATGAAGTTCAGACCGCATATATAATAAATTTTACCATGTGTTAAAACAACAGCCCCAATTAGGTGTCAAGAAGACGCATAAAACGATAGAAAAACCTTAAAATAATTTATATATATTAAACTAAAATATACTATATATAGTATTGAATAGTAGCTGTATATTATTTTCGTTTATCTTTTTAATCACCGTAGAACATTTAGTTAATGATTTGTTAACTGGAAGTGTTCATAATTAGCAACTTTTAGTTTAAATTCGCACTTTAATCGTAAACAATAATACCTTACAAAATGAAAAGTGTTTTAAAACAAGCATTGTCTATGTTATTGGTTATTTTAATATCTATTATTAAAGTAAACGGACAGGAGACAACAGCAGAGATACAAGGCTTAGTAACAGGTGGAAACGCAGGTTTAGCTGGAGTTACAGTGACTGCAACACACCAACCTACAGGAACTAAGTATGTAACTACTACGCGTACTGACGGTAGATACAACTTAAATAACTTAAAAATTGGTGGTCCTTACTTACTTGTAGTTTCTTATGTTGGATATAAGAATGATAAGCAAGATGATATCAATTTGTTATTAGGCCAAGCTTACAAAGCAAATTTTAACTTGTCTGAAAACGCTAGTACTTTGAAAGAAGTTGTTGTTACTTCAGGTAGACAAGATAAAGTGTTTAACAATTCAAGAACAGGTTCTCAAGAGACATTTAATAGAAATCAAATTACAAGTTTGCCAACTGTTACTCGTTCTTATAGGGATATCGTCAAACTAACACCTACTTATAATAGTGGTTCTTTTGGTGGCCAAAGCAATCAATTAAATAATATCACAATTGATGGTGCGAACTTTAATAATTCATTTGGTTTATCTGGTGATATTGGTGGTCAGGCAAATGCACAACCCGTTTCATTAGATGCGATTGAGCAAATTCAAGTAAACACTTCTCCATTTGACGTGCGTCAAGGAGGATTTATTGGTGGTGGAATTAACTCAGTATCTAGAAGTGGTACAAACGTTACTTCTGGATCAGTTTATCAATATTTTAAAAATAAAGATTTACAAGGATATAAAGTAAATGCTGCACCTTATACAATTGAAGTGCCTAAAGATAACTTTACCTATGACTTAAAAGGGTTTTCTGTTGGTGGTGCAATTATCAAAAACAAATTATTCTTATTTGTAAACGGGGAGCAAGAATCTAAAACACTTCCAGGTACAAGTTGGACTGCATCAACTGCAAGCAAACCAGCAAACACTTCAAGTGTTTCTGCTGCAAATGCTGCAGATTTAACTGCTTTATCTACTTTCTTGAAAGCAAAATACAATTACGATCCAGGTGCATTTGAAGGATATTCTTATGTTGATAAATCAAAGCGTTTAACAGTCAAGTTGGATTGGAACATTGATCAAGCAAATACTTTTTCATTCAAGTATAGCTATTTAAAATCTTCAAGCGATAAGGCGCCATCTAATAGTGGTTCTGTAAGTACAAGAGCTCCTGGAGCAACTTCAATGCCGTTTTACGGTGCTGGTTATGTAATCAACAACGATGCAAATATATTTATCGCTGAGTTGAATTCTAAAATGAGCAACCGTATTAGCAATAAAATGCAAGTTGGATACACTGCAATGAGAGATTACAGAAGTTCATTGTCTGGTGGTGAATTTCCAATGGTGGATATCTTAGATGGTAGTGCTGGTGTAACTAGCAAGCCATTCACGTCATTCGGTTATGAATTGTATTCTTATGGCAACGTATTAAATACAGATATATTCCAATTTAACGATGTGATTTCTGCTTATGCAGGAAAACATGAGTTTACTTTTGGTATCCAATCTTCTTATAAAAAATATAGTAATGGTTTCTCTCCAAGTTATGAGGGAGTTTACCGTTTTAATAGCTTAGCTGATTTTTATGCTTCTGCAGGTACATTAACTACTCCAGGAACACAACCCGCAAACCTCTACAACTTGTCATATGCAAATGGTGGCGGTGGATTCCCTTTGGCTAA
>CALPKD020000108.1 GCA_943324055.2 Chitinophaga pinensis | reverse complement strand
CGAAGCGAGTGCTTGCTTGAGTGGATGAGCATAAAAAAAGCAAACGCAACAGACAGTGTTGCGTTAAAGAGTTTTGAGCTAGCTCAATGCGGAGGGAAGTCGGACGAATGAAATGAGGACGACAATCCCTATTACAGATAGCTAGAAAAATTTATGCTCAATGCGGAGGGAAGTCGGCGAAGTGAAACGAAGCCGACAATCCCTCAAAGAGATACTTGAAAAATTTAGACTTACTGCTCAATGCGAAGAAGAAGACGCGAACGAGCGTCTGATGAAGAAGCGCAGGTGCGCTAACGAAGCCGACAATCCCTTTTTTTTACACACCTTAACTAGATCTCAATACAGAAAATTAATTGCTAATTTCTTCAGTATAAACCCGCATACTATAAAAAACTAGGATAAGAATTTGTAAAGGATGTGCTTAGATTAGTTTGTCTAGCGCCAGAACAAAGCCCTGAAGTACTAATACCCCCTGCAGGTGCAGTAAATGTGCCGCTGCTACAGTTAATGACTAGATTAGAAAGTCTTATGGAAAAACAAAAAGCAATTTGATTCAATTGAAACCATTAAAATCAGTTGGATCAGCACCCCATCCCAATAACACAGAAAGAATTATCTATATCAAGAAGACTATAAAAAAAACTAACTTATTGATTTTCAATATTTTATGTTTTACTTTCACAATACAGAGGGTAAAACAATAGAAATATTTAATATTTTACTATATATTTATAGAACCCCCCAAAGGCTAATATTATTAACTAAATAACATTGTTATCTTAAAATATTAGTATGTCGATAGCTTTTATGTTTCGATCGAATTATGTTAAAACCATGACGTTATTTCATAATAACTATCGAAATAATCCATTCTCTATTTTAACCAGCTTTATCAATTTAGTTAACTGCAATGTCAATAAGTCTATTTGCAATTGAACTATGTAAATATTCTTATTGAAAATATGTACATAAATAAGTAAAGTACTGCTTTCCCCCGATTGCTATTTTTTATTCATTTATTAAAAAACTCACAATGAAAAACCAAAAAAGGGTTCTCTTTTTAGCTATGTTACAACTTATAGCTATTTTAGGTATGCACAATGTCTTGTTTGCGCAAGAAAGTAAAGAAGGGTATCAAAGAAGTTCTTTACATATTATTAATATTGAAAATTTGAATTTTGACAATGCTGCAAAAGTTCAGGCTTCATATAATAAATATCCTTTCCCTGACAAATATGATGATCACAGAGTTGCTAACAATTCTGTAAATCTTGGTGCCTACAAATTAACACCCGAAGAAAAAGAGGCGCTAGGAATTAAAGAATCAGAGTTGGGCAAGGGTTTAAGTTCCGCAATATCTTCTTCAACTGCAGGTATCCTAGAAGACAATTCGCAAGTTAAAAACGAATTGGATAAATTTATCAAGGACAAAAAAGTTGCACAAGACTTGGTTAAAAAATGGTATTCAATTAAAGATAATGGAAGTTATGATTTTTCTGTTTTCAACGAAAGAATCAAATTGAGCATGTCTGAAGAAGATAAACAAAGAGTACAACAAGCGGCTTTAGCAAATACAGAAATCGAGAAGATGTCTGAAAAATTAATCAACAATACATTTGTTGTTTTTACAAAGTTAAATTTTGTATCAAATGCAATTCCAGCAGAAGCAATTCGTCAGGTAGCTTATAGTCAAGCAAGTAAACTAAGTGGAATGATGCAAGATATGGCAAAGAAAGCTGCCGATAAAGTTTATGAAAAAACATCTGAAGGCTATTCTGTATGGACAAATGCCTGGTTGTATAAATTAGAGTGGAATGAGCAAATTTACACCGATCTTAGAAAAACAATGACTTCAAAGGGCAATCTTGATATCAAAGCATTCAACGCTATGAATTTTAATTTGGAGTTCGTTGGACAAGAAAAAGCAAATTCTTTGGTAACGTTTTCTCTTAAAAAAGGTGAGGGCGACAGAACAGAAGATGAAATTATAGAGTTGTCTACAATTAGAAACGTGGACAAGGTTTTCACTAAATTACAAAGAGAGTACGAGGTGTTTAAGCCATTGTATCAGCTTACGGGTGTAGATCCTTTCTCTGCTAAATTAGGAATGAAAGAGGGCTTAGAAGGTGGCGAGAAGTTTGAAATTTTAGAAATCAGAGGTGGCGAGTATAATAAGATTGGAACTATCGAGGTAGATAAAAATAAAGTTTGGGATAATAGATATGGTGCACCAAAGCAAGAAATCGACCAAACATATTTTAAAGGGAAAAACAAAGATGCAAGAGAGTGGTTCTATGTTAGATTAGTTAAATAAAAAAATAGTTTAAAAACATGAAAAAAATATTCTTTTTTACTTTTTTGTTTTCATTTGTCAGTATGACAATGGCTCAATCTGGTAGAGATCAAAAAAAAGCAAATATCGCCACCGAAGAGTGGCGATATGAGCTAAGCTGCAAAGGCACAGGCGGATCAGATAATTCATATTTGATCGATGTTGTTTCTTATTTAAGAGACGACAGATTGGCTATTAATCAGTCAAAGAAAAATGCAGTACATGGTATCATATTTAAAGGGGTTTTTGGTAACAGTGTTGGTTGTCAAACAAAGCCAGCATTAACCAAGAACGCTAATCTATTCGAGGAAAAAAGAGAATATTTCGATGCCTTTTTTGCTGATGGAGGGACTTTTTCAAAATTTGTAATACTACCAACAGGAAGACCCGACAAGGTTGACCAGGTTACAAAGACGGAATATCGTGTAAACATGACGGCACAGGTGAATGTGATTGGCCTAAGAGAGCAACTAGAAACAGATGGAATTATTGAGAAGTTTGCCAAAGTTGATAAAAGTGTTACTAAGCCAAGAATCATAATTTATCCTAGCGATGCATGGGCTATGAATGACAAGGGTTATACTAAAAAAACGGATAACCAAAATGGAGGATTAACGAATACACCAGATTATGAAAAAGCAATACTTGACGAAGATTTCATGGTAGCAAGTGGATCTTTATCAAAGCTATTTTTAAAAAGAGACTACCCTCCTGTTGATCTTAAGGCAGAAGTGGATAAAATAAACGAGGAAAAATTAATCAGCAAATTCTCAGACGATGAAAGACAAACTTCACTTATAGATCAAATTATAAATGTAGCTAAGCCAGATATTAAAATATCTGTGTATTGGAAAGTCAACTCAAAGCCTCCTAATTTCCAATTGTATTACCAGCTTAAGGCGGTTGATTCTTATACTGCAGATGTTGTTTCTACTGCCGATGGCTTTGGTCCAGAATCTCGTTCTGCATCTATAGGAGAATTAATTGAACAATCTGTGAACGATAAAATGGACGATTTTATTAATACGTTTCAAACGTATTTTAATAAGATGGAAGATGAGGGTAGAAAAGTGCAGTTAGAAGTTGCAGTCTCCGCATCTTTTACGGGAAACTTAGATAAAGAGTATAAAATTGAAGGTGATTCTTATCCATTAAAGGAAATTATTAGTGCCTGGATGACCGAAAATGCAAAATCAGAACCCAATGCAGTAGTTACAAAAAACAAAATGGTATTAAAGGACATTAGAATTCCATTAACTAAGGTAAATAAGTTGGTAAAATCGGGAAAACCATCTGCTGTAAACGCTGCTTCTTTTTTAGAAGATCTTAAAAAATATTTGAAAAAATTTGAGATTAATTCTACTGTAGAATCAAGAGGACTTGGACTTGCAACCATAATCATCGGAACATCAGAATAAATATTATACACATGAAAAAATTAATAAGTTTTGTATTTCTTTTAATAGGTTTTGTTTCAAATGCACAAAATTCACTTGGCAATAGCGATGACGCTGCTAGAATTGTATTAAATACCTATGTGCCAGCTGACGCAAATATTAAGCCAGCTGCACAAAAATTATTTGAATCAAAGCTAAATGCCATCGTTGCTGCAAATGGAATGGGCGGATCTGGTGCTTCACAAAGATTTTTGATCAGTGGTCAAGTAAATGAATTGTCGAAAAATATCATTGTAGGGCCTCCGGATCAAATCATACTTGAACTAGAGGTAAATTTGATTATTGGTGACGGACTGGATGGGACAATTTTTGCTACGGAGTCTTTGAATTTTAAGTCTATTGGCGATAACGAAACAAAAGCGTATATAGAAGCATTAAAAAAAATTAAGACTTCAGATAAAAACATTTTAGCTTTTGTTGAGAAGGGTAAAAGCAAGATTATTGAATATTACAATTCAAAATGTGATTTTATACTTAAACAAGCAAGTTCACTTTCAAAACAAAAATCCTACGACAACGCATTATATGTATTAGCAGAAGTTCCAGAGGTTTGCAAATCATGTTATGATGATGCAATGGATCTTGGAGTTCAAATATATAAGGCTAAAGCTGAGAATGACTGCCAGCAAAATATAAGTAAGGCAAAGGCCCTTATCGCTCAAAATAATTGGGACGAGGCTACTAATTGTATCTCATCTTATACCCCTGACATGAGTTGTTATGCTGAGATCAAGGGTATGTTACAAAATATCCAAGACCATAGATGTGAAGTTTCACTTGGCAAAGCCAAAGGTGCATGGGCCTCTAAGGACATTGAAACAACAAGTACTTACCTGGCTGAAATCCCAACAGATTCAAAGTGCAACCAAGAGGCACAAAAAGTTGCAAATGAAGTTAGGGCCTGGGCTAAGGAAAAGGATGGTAGAGAATGGAAATTATCATTAAAAGTGCAAAAGGACGAAGTGGATATTCGTAAAAGAGCAATTTCTGCTGCAAGAGATATTGGCGTTGCTTATGGTAACAATCAACCTAAAGTTGTCTACAATAACCAAACAATCAGATCTTGGTGGCACTAATTTAATGACCAACTAAAAGTAGAGTTAAAAAAACCTTAAAACGGGAGAAAAATAAAAAAGCAACAAAAACTCCGAAATCGTAAGAAATCGGAGTTTTTTTATGCCCTTGTGGCACACTTTTGTAGTCTTTCGTACTGTGTTTTGTGGCTCAGTTGGCGTGCTTATTATAACTTGATCATGTTAAATTGATTATTAATCTTGCCATCACTTGAGCTCACTTTAATAATATAAATCCCACCTGCTAATTGACCCAAATTTATTGTCACGCCAGGTGTAAGATATAGCCGAAGAAAAGCCGATATCTCATTTTTAAAAGGCATAAATAAAGTGCTAAAATAAACGCAGCGCTTTTATTAGAAATAGTATAAGCAATCAAGCATTGTCTACCTGACCCAATACCAAATAATACCTGGGTTTACATTTGCATTACCACCCGCACCTGGCTCACTTAACCAAGGCGATGGTGAGTAACCACTGTTACTTGTAATTAAAGTACCAAACCAATTACCAGTTCCGTCATCCATTGTTAAAAATCCAGTTGAATAACCAGCTGTTGAACTATACCATGGCATTCTTATCGCAAAACCATTATCATTAACGTAAGTCCAAATGTTAAATTTAGTATTGATTGTTACATCGGTTTGCGTATTATCCAGTTTAATAAAACTATAATTTCCGTTTGCTGTCCAAATACCACCAAAACTTTTCCTGCTACCTGCATCAATCATGTACTGAAAACCACTCGCACTTTTTTTAATATAATCAGCCCTACCGACGATAGAATAATTCGCAGTAGATGCGCTAATCACCTCCGCATTAGTAGTGTAAGGTATGGTTGTATTATTTGCTATTGAGTTTGCAT
>CALPKD020000107.1 GCA_943324055.2 Chitinophaga pinensis | reverse complement strand
GGATAATAACAAACCTTTTGATAGTAAGTAATCTCCAACTAAAACAGCGATTTTATTTTTCCATAACGCATTAATCGAAAACATGCTCCTGCGTTCGAGTGCATCGTCCACAACATCATCATGTACCAAAGTAGCAGTGTGTAATAATTCAACCAGTGAAGCCGCTCTATAGGAAGCGTCCGTAATTTCGCCGTGTAGTTTAGCGGAAAGTAAAACAAACATGGGACGCATTTGTTTGCCCTTGCGCTTTACAATGTATTGCATGATGCGATCTAATAATGCCACTCTGCTTTTGACAGCATCTCTAAAATGTGCTTCAAACAAGTCTAGTTCCTTCCCAATCACTTTTTTAGCTAATTCCATGCGACTTGCAATTTAATTTAATTATTGAGCATATTAAGATGTAATGCGCCAAAGTTTTGCAGAGAAGATAGTTTCAAGTCGGCGGCCCCCCAATGTTCTAGCTTCAAGTGGTCCTGAGAGGGAACTACAACACAAGTCATTCTAGCTGCTTTTGCAGCAATCATTCCATAAAAGGAATCTTCAAAACAGATACAAGCCAAGGGGGAAGTATGCATTTTAGCGGCACATTCTAAGTATACTTGAGGATGCGGTTTGGCGTAAGTCATTTCCTGTGCAGAGGCGCTCGCGTGTATAAAGCTTCGGATACCTAATTTATCTTTAACCCATTCAATTAAACCAATAGGGGATGAGGTAGCTAACCCCATTTTAAAATCCTTTTGTAAGAAAAATTCAAAAATATGCTCCACCCCAGGCATCAAAGTTGCTTCTTGGTCAATCAGCGTTAAAGCCGAGTCAAGTAGCTTTTTTTCAGCTCTGTCAAATTCGCTAGCGGGTATTTTATGTTGATGAAGCCAATAAGCTACAAATTCCTTAGAACGTAGACCGGTAGTAATCGCATATTGAGCTTCGGTCAGTAAAATCCCGTATTGCCTAAACACCTCATTTGCGGCTTTGTTCCAAAGGGGCTCACTATTGATTAATAAACCATCTATATCGAAAATAACGGCGGATTTACTCATGTCTAAAGGTACAATTTGTTGGTTAAACACCGTTATTATGGTAAGATTTTATGTGCTATCTTGCAGGTCTAACAACTCTGACTAAGGATGCGCGTATTGGATCGTATAAAACATATTCGAATTTTCCGTTCATTCGTGTACGGCATCGTTGGTTTGTTAACTTACCCAGGTCTAGCATTATTCAATACCGTTAGTATTGAAGGGACGGAGCATTTGCAGGACCTGCCCAAGAAAAACGTTTTATTTGTAAGCAACCATCAAACCTACTTTGGAGACGTTATTGCATTTGTACATATATTTTGTGCAGTTAAATGGCATAAAAACAACAGGCTGGGAATCCCCTATTATCTATTGAATCCTTTTACGAATGTCTATTTCGTTGCTGCCGAAGAAACAATGAATAGCAGCTGGCTCACTCGCCTATTTAAATTAGGGGGAGCACTAACTGTAAAAAGAACTTGGAGAGCTGAAGGGCAGGATGTTAAAAGAGATAGAGATGTGGTAGATACCCAAAAAATTGACCAAGCCTTGACTAAGAGTTGGGTGATTACCTTCCCGCAAGGAACTACCAAGCCATTTGCGCCAGGTCGAAAAGGAACTGCGCATATTATTAAGAACAATAAGCCAGTGGTTGTGCCAGTAGTTATTAACGGTTTTTGGAGAGCATTTACTAAAAAAGGGTTGACTTTTAAGAAAGTAGGTACTCCATTGACCATTCGGTTTAAAGCACCCCTGGACATTGATTACAATGATTCAGTAGATACCATTTTAGATCAAATCATGGATGGTATTGAGCAAAGCAAGGAGTTCATGCATAAGGGCAAGCACCATGCTTTGAAAGAGACGGTTTAGTCGTGGGAGAAAAAAGCCTTTAATTCGGTAGCATCATCTGGTTTCATCTTTCCAGATAAAATCAATCGCAATTGCCTTCTTCTTAAAGCACCATCGTAATATTTTATTTCCTCTTCAGATTCTGCAATAATTGCAGGCACTTGCTTAGGGTGTTTGTTTTCGTCTAATGCAACAAAGGTAAAAAATGCCTCATTGCTTAATGCTCTAGATTGTGTGATCATATTCTGATTCCAAACTTTCAAATGAATTTCCATAGAAGTAGTAAAAGCTCTAGTCACACAGGCTTCAATGCAAATTACATTGCCTAATTTTATGGGCGTCTTAAAACTAAGATTATCTACCGAAGCGGTCATGCAAGCTGAATTACAATGCTTGGCAGCCGATAAGTAGGCAGCAATATCCATCCAGTACATTAGCTTTCCGCCCATCAAGTCGCCAAAAGTATTGGTGTCATTGGGTAAGACCAACTCATTCATTGTAGTAAAAGAATCTTTCGCTTTTCTCGCTTCCATATTTTTCATTTGTAAAGTAAAGATACAATCTATTATATAACGCAGCTTTCAAGTTTTGAAAGGTAAGCTGCATCTACCTCTGCGCCAATTCCTGGAGCATCACTGATACTCAGATTCATTTGAGAGAACTGCACACCTCCAATAATAGGATCAGCTAAATGTCCTAGTAAACAAGTATCCATATCATAGAATTTCACATTGTCATGTGCCATTGCAAAATGCATTTTTGCACTCAATGCTAAACGGCTTTCTAGCATGCCACCCATCATACAGGGGATGTTGTTTGCTGCAGCTAAGTCATGAATTTTAATTGCTTCCTGTATGCCTCCACTTTTTGAAAATTTAATATTGATGGAGTGACACGCTTTTTGTGCAATTAATTTTCGTGCATCATGATGTGTGAAAACGGATTCGTCCGCCATGATTGAGATGGGCGATTTTGCACATAATCCAGGTAAATAATCATCATAATATTTATGCATCGGTTGTTCGCAAAATTCTATTTGATAGGGAGCGAGTCCGGTTAAAACATGCAGTGCATCTGCGGGTGACCAACCTTGATTTGCATCAATCCTTATTTTAATATCCATGCCAATCGCTGCTCTAATTTGCCTGATTCTGTCGATGTCTTGTGTAGAATGTTTCCCTAGTTTTACTTTTATAATACGAACTCCTTTTGAAACAAATTCGATGGCTTGTGCAGCCATATTTTCGGGTGTGTCAATGCCAATGGTTAAGTCGGATTCGATGGCCTTTTGGTGTCCACCCAAATAAGCATACAAGGGTTGGTTGGCTACTTTTGCGGCAATATCATACAAGGCCATGTCAAAGGCACTTTTAGCTGTATAATTACCTGCAATAATATGGTCAAGTTCTGCTAATCGCTCGGTCCTTTCTAGGGGGTTCTTTCCCTTCCAAAAAGCAGCAAAATCTTTTGCTAAGTGATAGCAACTTAATTGCGTCTCTCCAACAATCATCGGAAAGGCGGAACATTCTCCTAAACCAATAATGCCTTCGTTTGTATGAATCTTTATCAACACATTTTGTGCAAATTCCATGGTACCTGTAGCAATGGTAAAGGGGATCATTGGAATCTTAAAAAGATATATTTCGGTATTTACTATTTTCATAATTACTATATAAAAAACAATTTGGGGTCTTCTGTAAATTTACATCGTTTTGCTAAACAATAGGTTCACTTCATTGTTATATAAAAAATAGAAATATGGAAACTTTAAAAAATAAGCGTGTATTGGTGTTGGGGGCAACTGGAGGAATCGGCTCACATTTGGTATCCTTACTTCAAAAAAGTGGTGCATTGGTTTGGATTGCAGGACGTAGTTTGCCAAAACTAGCCGAGCTAGCCGGCACTTGTCAAATTCCTTCAGATCAGTTGCTTCAAGTGGACTTAGCGGACGCTGTTTCTGTTCATAATTTTGCACAAAATGTGGGATTGATTGAAACGCCATTTGATATATTTATCAATGCCGCTGGTATTGGGTTGATTAAGCCCTTGGATCAATTGACAACAGCCGATATGCAAAATTCATTTCAAGTAAATGTAATGAGCACTTTTGAAGTAGTAAAAGCTATTTTGCCCAAGATGATGGAAGTGAAAAAGGGACTCATCATTAATATTCCAGGCATCTTAGGTAAGGTACCGATGGCCGGCGCTGCTGCGTATTGTGCCAGTAAATATGCCTTAGTAGGGATGATGCAATCCATAAGAGAGGAATTGAAAAGAACAGAGATTAGAATTACACAAGTTTACCTAGGAGGCGTAGATTCTCCATTTTGGGATACGATCAATTTAAGGGTACAAAGAGATAAAATGATTCAGTCCGAGGAAGCTGCTAAATCCATTTGGTTTTTATGCCAACAACCCATCTCTGGTGTGGTAAGTGAAATGGTTATCCAACCTTTTAATCACCAAGCAATATAGTAGGTTGAATCCTTTGTGATTTAAGCCTAAGTACCGATATTTGCAATACGAATGAACGTTAGCATGAACCTATCTTTAGAAAATACCCAAAATGCGTTTGCATATAAGTCTACAACAGATTTAAAAAAAGCAAAATTTTTATTTAGTGTGATACAAAGTCCATTGATTGTTTCAATTGGAACTAAGATTACGCCTCTATTAATGAAGTCAGGATTCCCGATCAACGGTTTGCTGCGTAGTACCATTTTTAACCAATTTGTTGGTGGTGAAACTTTAGAAGATTCTGCTCGTGTTACCAAGCAAATGGGTGCTTATGGTGTGCAAGTAATTTTGGATTATGGAGTGGAAGCGAAGGAGGGGGAAGAAAATTTTGATAGCGTTACAGAACATATTATAGAAGCAATTGATTTTGCTGCAACGCAAGATAATATTCCGTTTGTGAGTGTTAAAATTACAGGTGTTGCAAGCATGGATTTGTTGGAAAAATTAAATGAAGCGCCAAGATTAAGAAGTGGAATACATGACAGCGAATCGGAGGATACTGAATGGGGCCGTGTGAAGGAAAGAATGTTCGCAATCTGTGATGTTGCAAGTGAAAAAGGTATTGGTGTTTTAATAGATGCGGAAGAAACTTGGATTCAAGATCCGATTGATAGATTGGTGATTGAATTAATGACCGTTTATAATAATGAAAAAGCGGTAGTGTATAATACCTATCAGTTATACAGAAATGATCGCTTGCATTTTTTACAGCTATCACATAAGCTAGCACAGGAAGGGAAATTTATATTAGGCGCTAAATTAGTGAGAGGTGCCTATATGGAAAAAGAGCGGTTACGTGCAACTGAAAAAGGATATCCATCTCCAATTCATTTGGACAAATATGCAACAGATGCCGACTTTAATGAAGCAGCTGCCTATTGCCTAAAAAATGCAGCATCTATTGCATTAGTTTTGGCTTCTCATAATGAACAAAGTAATATGAAGGTGGTTGAAAAGATGGAAGCACAAGGGATGAATAAAAACGACCCCCATGTACATTTTTCGCAATTGTATGGTATGAGCGATCATATTACTTTTAATATGGCCTCTGCTGGATATAGTGTAAGCAAATACTTGCCTTTTGGACCGTTACAAGACGTGATTCCTTATTTAATGAGAAGGGCGGAGGAAAATACAAGTGTTGGCGGACAAACCAGCCGAGAATTGAGTTTACTTAGGCGCGAATTGGCTCGACGTAAAGTAAAAAAATGATTTTACTCTAAAGGGGATTGGTTGTAAATTGCAGCATGCAACAATACTTGACTTTATTACAACATGTTTTAGACGAAGGGGCTCAAAAAACCGATCGTACAGGTACAGGAACCAAAAGTTGTTTTGGCTATCAACTACG
>CALPKD020000106.1 GCA_943324055.2 Chitinophaga pinensis | reverse complement strand
TTTTGCAATAACATCCTTCATAAACACAATAGGCAAAACAGTATGGATCGTATCGCTCAAATAAAGTACAGACATCGGCGTCTGATAAGTTATAAATGGAAGCTGATAATACTTGGCCGAATTATTTTTTAGTGTAGGATAAAACGTATTGGTAGTGCGCATTCGAGTAAACGCCTTCTTTTGCAAACTATCTTCAATTTTCAAATCTTTAAAAAAATAAGCAGGACGTTTTTCAATTTTTCCTTTGTCTTGATAAAAATGAACCACATTTCCATAAATAGGCATTCTGCTTCGTTCTGGTTGGTAGTCTTCGGCATAATCATTCCAAGCCCAGCCGTCACCAAATGGATCAAATTTATCCTTTTGATCCACTATGGATATAACTACTTGCTTTCTGGTGGACTTTATTAAATCCACTACAGGTTGATAGCTAAAATCGGGGTGTAAAAAACTAGGGTCCCCTAAGGGTGTTAGGAATAGGGAATCTGCTTGTTCTGCAATACTAAATCCAGGCAAAGAATCTCCCAAGTATTTTAACCCAACATAAGTGGCTAAAATTTTAGTGTTACTGGCCGGCGTGAAATAATGATCACTTTGGTATTGATCTATCCAAGCTTGCTTGGTATCATTGTATACTGCAATTCCAATATGTGCTCCCTTTAAAGAAGGACTAGCCAATAAAGTTTTTTGTGCTTTTTGAACACTACATGCACAAGTCAATAACAAGCAGCCTGTTATTGCAATCAATTGTAAAGGATTGTTTATTCTCGTTCTAATGCTCTTAACCATCTTTCTGGAATTTCGTTATTGGAAGCTACTAAATAATCTTTATAACTACATGGGCACCATTGCTCATTGTGCAATTGCATCCACCACCTTCCAGTATTTTTACTTTGCATGAATTTTGTTTCAATATCCGAAAATGCGATATGAAATTCTTTAAAGCGTTCTGTATCGGTAATAGGGGATTCTTTCTTTCCTTTTTGAACCCCATCTATAATATACCAAACCATTTGAGCCAGCTGCATGGCCGTTAAGCTATTTACATCCTGCTCTGCCTGGTATCCAAATAAACTGATAGTACTTGTTTTCCAACTCATTCCTGCAAATTGCATGAGCGTGCAAGCCTCTTCCCCATTAAAGCCATTAGGTGTAATACGATTCGCTGGCGCTTGCGCATTTTGAATGGCACTAATATCAAAGCTCATCATGTGACTATCTCTTATTACCGGCTCCATTTCCTCAATGCCTTCTCTCACCGTGCCTAATCTAAAGCAATCAAATCTTAATTTATCAATGGTCTCTAACATATGCGGATGCATAAAATAACTTTGAAAACCAATATGCGCATAATGGTTTAGATGATTCGGCAAGCCTGTAAACAATTCTTCTAAAAAATGATCTGCAGGAAGACGTGCTTCTAGGTCAAGGTCAATTTTTGCATCCACCACTACCGCATTGACCAATGTTGGGATAGAGGTATAAGCATGATATTGTGCTAAAGAAAGATCATGTGACCCTCCAATTATAACTACTTTTTTATTTTGCAAAATCAACTCCGAAATAACGGTTCTTAAAGCGGCGTAACTGTCCGAGATTGACTGGCCAAGCTTTACATTACCAATATCGGCAATCGTTACCTGCGCATGCCAATAATAAAGCGAATACAGCGCCGATCTTACCGCATTGGCAGCTTCATGGCCAGACAGCGGAAAGCCAGCTCCACGACACTCCCCAGCCCCAATGATTACAATATCTGCATTGGAGATATCTGGCATTTCGCCATCATTTACCAAAATGTGTTTACCCAATTGCGTATCTCTATAGCCTTCGTCTTTTGAAAGAAGGTCTAAATTGACAGGTTCTACGAAATCTTGTATGGAAGTAAGGGACATGAGCGTTAATTAACTACTATCAATAACGCCTAAACTGTGAAAAGATTGTATAAATGAGGGGTTAATCCTGGAATTTATACCCTACGCTCCGAATAGAGATAAAATGAATGGGGTTCCTGGGATCCAACTCAAAGTATTTTCTAAAATTTAGGATAAAATTATCAATCGTGCGCGTGCTAGGGAACACGTTATAGCCCCAAACCGTTTGCAAGATACGTTCCCTTGTAACGACTGTTTGCTTATTTTCAATTAGGAGCTTTAATAACATCGCCTCCTTTTTTGTAAGATCTATTTTCTCCCCTCTAAATGTTTGTGCTTCCAAGGATTTGAAATTGATATCGTTTCCCGAAAAATGATACGCCTCCACTCCACTGCCTTGATTATTGCCAACAGATTTCTGGATTAACTTGGCAACCCTTAGCAACAGTTCTTCCAAATTAAATGGCTTTGTCATATAATCATCTGCGCCTAATTTTAACCCTTGAATTTTATTGGCACTCGTATTTTTAGCACTTAAAATAAGAATTGGAGTTCCAATATTATTAAGCCGAACAGTTTCTGTTACAGAATAGCCATCTAAGCCAGGCAACATCACATCCATTATTATTAAATCAAAATGGGCCTGTCCAATTTGTCGCAATGCATCGGGTCCATCAAATGCAGAACTCACTTCATATCCCTCAAGTTCCAGATTCAGTTTTAATGCATCATGTAAATGCACTTCATCCTCGACTAATAATATTGAATATTTTGACATGCTAATTATGCGGTGTAAGTAAGTGTAAAAATGCTTCCTTTGGGTTCATTCGAACTCACTACCAAAGTTGCATTATGAAAATCGGAAATACGTTTACACAAATACAAACCCAATCCTGTTCCTTTTGTAGACCTTGTGAATTCCGTACCGATACGATAAAATTTTTGAAATATTTTTTCCCTTTCACTCAATGGAACACCTACGCCTTGATCCATAATGCGTAAAATCACTTTATTATTTATCGTTGCTAATTCTATCCCAATAGGCAATTCAGGGCCTGAGTACTTATTCGCGTTTTCTAATAAATTACTTAATAGCAATTGCATTAATACCGGCTCGCCTTGTATAAAAATAGCTGGCTCGATTACTGCATTACAAACGCGTTCAGGACATCTTTGCTTAAAAGAATCAATACAACTGCTTACAATATTTGAAAAATCAATTTGTTGTTTATTGGTTTCATATTGCCCCATGTCTAACTGGGACGCTAATAAAATATTATTGCAAAGTGAATCAAGCCTTTGCGTTTCTTGTAAAGTAATTTCAATTATTTTTTTTTGCTGTAGCGGTTCTAATTGTCTTTTTAATAGCGTCTCTAAATTCAAATGTGCAATTGCAATTGGAGTTTTTAGTTCGTGGGTCACCGCCATCATAAAATTTTGCTGTTGTTGAGAGTAGTTTATTTGCTTTAAAAGTGACCGATAAACATAAATAGCACCTAATAAAAAAAGGAATAAAAAGGTCAACCCCTCTCCTAAATACTGTTTGTTTTTTCTCAGTTGTACTTCATTAATACTATTCACCTTCACCATCAATGCAGGATCATTTAATTGAATAGATTCAAATTTAACTGCAGCGATTTGATTGTTTTGATTTTCGAGAGACACATACCACCATATAAAGGCTGCTACCATATAAGTTAAAAACAACCAATAAATGATACGTACAAACTGTAACTTATTGAATGGTAATTTTACCTTTTTCATTATCTAGCCTTTTCAACTCTAATCCCGGTGGATAAAATATTTTGCAGTGGATCCTCCCGCATGGTATGCTGAATTGTAAATTCATAAAGTCCTTTACGCAATTTTATAGGTTGCGAGTTCATCGGTATTCTTTGGTCATAAATATCATCCATGCCTGTCCCTAGCCATCCTTTCTGGTCATCTGCCAAGTTCAAATTAACCTGCTGCTTTGTTACCGAATCCCCTGGCGCCTTAGTGGCTAATTCGATCCAGATATTTTTATAGTGGTATGCATTGTGATGCCTAATAACAAAGTAAATATTATAAGTGGCTGCTGTATCTGATACGATAAACTGATAGTGATTAGACTGCTTTGAAGACCATTGATGATCCGGATAAGTGGTACTTTGTTCATGCAATGCAATCGTTTGACAGCTAGCAAACACAAGCACCAATAAAAACAACATCCCTATTTTTTTAACGTAACCATTTTACAATACGTTTAAGATTTGCTCTTTTGCTTTTTCCAATTCATCTTTCATTAAGATGACCGCTTTTTGAATGTCTAAATCATTTGCCTTAGAACCTGTTGTATTAATCTCTCTGCCAATTTCTTGCAAAATAAATGAAAGTTTTTTGCCTTTGCTTGGCTCTGTTTCTTTTAGTACCGCTTTGAAATAATCCAAATGATTGGTTAGTCTTACTTTTTCTTCAGAAATATCAATCTTTTCAATATAATAAATCAATTCTTGTTCTAGGCGATTGTTATCATACTTATCCGCTCCAACATGTTGTTCTAATAATTTAACTAACCCTTCTTTAATTTTATTTCTTCGGTTAGGCTCATATACCTCAATCACTGCTTGTTGTGCTTCAATACCAGACAAACGCTCTAGCAAATCCTTCTCTAACGATTTACCTTCGTCTTTACGATGAAGAATAATTTGTTCGATTGCCTGTAATAATAACTGGTGCAATGCTTTCCACTCTTCCTCGGTAATCACTTCACTTGTTGAGGAAACTACATCGGGTAATTTTAATAGGGTGCTTAAAATATTATCCTTTGCTATACCTAACTCATCCGCTAATTCAACAATAGGTTGATAATAAGATTTTGCCAAAGCAGTATTAATACTCACTGGCTTAGAAACGCCATTTGACTTGACGCTAATATTACACTCAACGGTACCTCTAAATAAGGACTCATTGAGTTTGTTTCTAATCTCTACCTCGTAAGGCTTAAGTAAGCCTGGAATATTCAAACGCAAATCGAACTGCTTTCCATTCAAGGATTTGATTTCGATTAAAAATATTTTGTCTTTGAAAGTGGATTCCGCTCGTCCGTAACCGGTCATTGAATACAACATAATAATACCTATTTATATAGTGTATAAAGATATTAAATTCTAAGGAAGGGGGCGGATTTTTTAAAAATCGATGCCAATGAAACTAGCCTTCTCTTGTTCGTACTTGGCTAAGTCAAAGGTATACAGCTTTCCTGGTCGATGGGTCACATTGGTTTCCAACGCATTTGCATCTTTTAGCACACCCATACTTGCGAACTTTTTTCTAAAATTGCGTCGATCAAATTTGGTGTCTAATATAGCTTCATATACATGCTGCAATTGCCTTAAAGAGAATAGTTCAGGGAGTAAATTAAACGCAAGTGGATGCTCCTGAATTCTTTTTTGCAACCATTTGTAGCAAATGTCTAAAATTTCCTTGTGGTCAAACGCCATGGCTTGAATTGCATTCACAGTATGCCAGTCTAATTCATTCTCTGAAATTTCTAATGCATGGTGATGAATATTTAACAAGGATGCATACACGGTTGTAATCACCCTACCTCCAGGATGCCTATTGGGTTTGCTAAAAGTATGCACTTGCTCCAAAAACACATCTTTCATACCAGTTCTTGCGATTAAGACACGATTGGCAGCATTGTCCAAATCCTCGTCCGAAAGCACATTGTCCCCTAACAGAGATAGTTGGCCACTAAATTGCGCTAGATCACTCTTAATAAGTAGCACTTTTAATGTATTGTCAATAAACCCGAAAATAACACAATCGACAGTTAATGGAACTGTAGGATAGGTGCTTACAAGTGCGTGTGCTTCTTTAAAATTTTGTGACATAT
>CALPKD020000105.1 GCA_943324055.2 Chitinophaga pinensis | reverse complement strand
TGTTGCAGAGGAAGTAAACGTGAAAGTGGGTGAGCTTTTTGCAGGTCCAGGTCAAATTAAAATTGTAAACACTACTAAATTAAAAGTAACCGCTCAGGTTCCTGAAAACTACGCGGGTAAAGTTAAAGTAGGTACAGACGTTTCATTGATATTCCCTGATCTTCAAAAAACAATTGCCGTTAAAGTAAATGTTTTAGGCAATGTGATTGACCCATTAAGCAGAAGCTTTTTTATCGAAACTAAATTGCCGATAGATAAAAACTTTAGACCTAACCAATTGGCACAGGTAAAAATTAAGGACTACGAAAAAGCCAATGCAATTAGCCTTCCTGTTAACTTGGTGCAAACGGATGAGAACGGAAAATTTGTGTATGTAGCAGTAACTGAAAAAGGAAAATTAGTTGCACATAAAAAAGTAATTACTGCCGGCGAATTTTATGGCAACAATATTGAAATATTAAATGGACTGAGCGCTGGTGATGTGGTAGTTACGGAAGGGTATCAATCTATTTTTGATGGCCAAATACTTGTTACCTCTGTTAAATAATTTATTAAAGCACAACTGATTTACATGTCATTAAAACATAAAATAAAGGATAAGTTTAAAGAATTTAAACCTACGTCTTGGAGTATCACTAACAAAACATCTATTTATTTAGTGATGTTGTTTTTGAGCCTAGGAGGTATTTACCAATTCCTTACTTTACCTAAAGAACAATTTCCCGAAATTATCATTCCTACCATATTTGTACAAACTGTATATGTAGGAAATTCACCCAAGGATATTGAAAACCTTGTAACACGTCCAATTGAGAAACAAATCAAATCAATCAGTGGCGTTAAAATTAACAAGTTCACATCCACCTCTCAACAGGATTTTTCGGCAATTACCGTTGAATTTAGCACCGATGTGAAAACCGATGTGGCTTTGCAAAAAGTGAAAGACGCGGTAGATAAGGCTAAGACCGATTTACCAAACGACCTTACGCAAGAGCCTAGAGTCATTGAAGTGAATATCAGTGATCAGCCAATTATGTATGTGAACATTAGCGGTAACTATAACACCGTTCAATTAAAAAAATATGCGGACGACTTAAAAGATAAATTAGAAAGCGTTGCCCAAATTAATAGAGTGGATTTAATTGGTGCTCCCGAAAGAGAGTTTCAAATTAATGTAGACAACTATAAAATGCAAAGTTCGGGTATCACATTTGACGATATCTCTAACGCGATCCAAAGAGAAAACTTGGACTTGTCAGGTGGTTTATTGGAAGTAGGCAATATGCGTCGTAACCTTCAATTAAAGGGCCAATTAAAGTCGGCGAATGATATCTCTGGTATCATTGTTCGCAATACAAGCGGCGCTCCTATTTACTTAAGAGACATTGCCTCAATTAAGGATACCATTAAAGAAAATGAAAACTTTGCACGCTTAGATGGTAAGAACGTACTTACATTAAGTATCGTGAAAAGAAACGGTGAGAACCTCATTGCCACTTCGGATGCAGTAAAACTAATTTTAGCAGAAGCAAAAGCAAATACTTTTCCTAAGGATTTGCAAGCGGTTATCACCGGTGACCAAAGTATTAAAACAAAAAGTTCTTTCACTGAATTAGTAAACAGTATTGTGATTGGCTTTGTATTGGTATTAATTGTGTTGATGTTTTTTATGGGTATTACCAACGCATTCTTTGTTGCCTTATCGGTTCCATTGAGTATGTTTGTTGCCTTTGTATTTTTACCTGCTGGTGATTTATTATTAGGCACACATATTACCTTAAACTTTATGGTGCTGTTTGCATTGTTATTTGGGTTAGGTATTATTGTGGATGATGCTATTGTAGTCATTGAAAACACACACCGTATTTTTGTAGATGGCAAAGGAAAGCTAACTGCTACGACGTCCGCTAGAATGGCGGCTGGCGAGGTATTTGTTCCTGTATTAGCAGGTACGATTACTACCTTGGCACCGTTTTTCCCTTTGTTGTTTTGGCCAGGTATTATTGGTAAATTCATGGTGTATCTACCTGCGATGTTAATTTTTACATTAGCTGCATCATTGGTTGTTGCCTTTATCATGAACCCAGTATTTGCGGTAGACTTTATGAATCATGAGGAGCACGATGACACTGAACCAAAGTCAGCCATCTTTAAAAAGCGCAATTTTTGGATTCCTATTGCATTAGGTATTGTATTGGATTTATTAGGAGCGACCTTTTTAGGCAACCTAATCATCTTTTTTATGGTTTTAGTGGTGGCCAATAAATACTTTATAACAGACGCAATTCATGCATTCCAAAATAACATCCTTCCAAGGATGATGGATACGTATGAAAGGATCTTAAGAAGAGCTTTAAGTGGTTGGAGACCTGTTAAATTACTAGTTGCCACTTTTGTATTACTTATATTTTCGTTAATTGTATTTGGAATTAGCGTAGGTACAGGTAGAACTGGGATTGAATTTTTCCCTAAAGGCGACCCAAATCAAATTTATGTTTACTTAAAGTTGCCAGTAGGTACTGATGTGAAACATACTGATTCTGTTACTAAAATTTTAGAAGCAAAGGTTAAAAAAATTATTGGTACAGATAATGGAAAACAAAACCCAATAGTTGAAAGTATGATTAGTAACGTTGCGGTTGGTGCAAGTGATCCTACGGCAGGCGACAGAAGCACTCGTTCTGAGTTAGGTCGTTTGCAAATTAACTTTGTGGAGTTTGAAAAACGTCATGGCACTTCAACATCTCCCTACTTGGATCAAATACGTGCACAAATGAAAGGTATTCCTGGAGCGGAGATCACAGTTACGCAGGAATCAAGCGGCCCTCCAACTGAACCTCCAGTGAACATTGAGATTCAAGGCGATGACTTTGATAAATTAATTAAGACAGCAGTTGGCTTGAAGAACTATTTGGATGCAGCTCAAATCCCTGGTATTGAGGATTTAAAGATGGATGTTGATTTACAAAATCCTGAATTAACCCTTACCATTGACAGAGATCGTGCATTAGCGGAAGGCGTATCGTCGGCACAAGTAGGTATGCAAATTCGTACTGCTTTATTTGGGAAAGAAATTTCTAAGATCAAAGAAGGTAAGGATGAATTTAAAATCCAACTACGTAACGAAGCGTTCCAACGCAAGAATATTGTGGACTTATTAAATATGCGCTTATCATTCCGTGATATGGCAGCAGGCGGTATGGTTAAAAATATTCCAATTAGTTCCTTAGTTAAAGTTGATCCTACAAATACCTTGGGTAGTGTTAAAAGAAAAAATCAAAAAAGACAAATTCAATTACGCTCTAATGTATTAACCAATCAAGGATATAATCCGACTGCAGTAAATGCGGTGATTACACAATACATCGTAAACTATAAAGGCATCGCTGAAGGCATCAGTGTTAAACAAACCGGGGAAAATGAACAACAACTTGAAACCGTTGCGTTCTTAGGAAAAGCATTGATAATTGCATTAATGTTAATCCTATTTACTTTAGTAGTACAGTTTAACTCTATATCAAAATCGGTTATTATCTTAACTGAGATTTTGTTTAGTATCATTGGTGTGCTTTTAGGTTTTGCATTAACTGGATTAAAAGTATCTGGAGTAATGACAGGGCTTGGTATTGTTGGACTTGCAGGTATTGTTGTTAAAAATGGTATCCTGGTAATTGAGTTTGCGGATGAATTACGTTCTAGAGGTTTTAAAACTAGAGAAGCCGTTGTTCAGGCAGGTAAAACTAGAATCATACCGGTAATGCTTACTGCACTTGCAGCGATATTAGGTTTCATCCCTATTGCAGTAGGTTTCAATATCAACTTTGTGACTTTATTTAGCGAGTTAAATCCGCACATATTCTTTGGTGGAGACAACGTTACTTTTTGGAAGCCTTTAAGTTGGACCATTATATTTGGTTTGATCTTTGCTTTCTTTATGACTTTGTTTATTGTTCCTGCCATGTATTTAATTGCAGAACGCCTTCGTCGCCCAATGCGCCGTCACTTTGGTGGCAAGTGGATTAGCATGTTAGGTATTCCTCCATTGACGTTTATATTTATTCCTTTGATGTTTGTTACTGCATTCATACACAAGAAAAATGTAAAACGCAGAGCAGCTAAGCACAATGCAGCTGGAGACGAAATCATAAATGGATCTTGGTATTAATAATTAGTATCTCTTGATCCTAGGCTTGGATTAGGAGACAAGTCCTGAATAAACTAAAATGCCCCCAGAAAGTTAGACACTTCATGGGGGCATTTTTATGTGCTATATCTTTCTGTATAATTTAACTACTTCAAGAAATTAGTTGCCGCTGAATAATTTTTACTAATAGTCAATTAGAAACTTAATTGATTAGATAAACGCTTTAATTCGATCTCCGCCACCTTTGCGGTGTAGCGTAAGCTTACCAATCGGAATCCAGCGCTCTCAAAGCTTTGCTGTGCTTGCTTTACGTCCACCATGGTTGCTTGACCTAACTGATACTTTTGCATTATTAATGCTAATAAAGCCTGTGACATATTATAGTTCTCGGATTCGGTAGGTAATTGTTGAATGCTATTTTGATAAGCATCATTCGTTTTAAATGCATTGGTCCACACCTCTCTTGTTGCACTAGCAGATTGTAAAGAGGCAGTACGTGTATTGATTCGTGCATTTTTTAAATTCTTTTTTGCAGCGCCTCCGCCATAAATAGGCACCGATAAATTAACACCCAAAAATGGGCCGTAGTTTTCGTTTAACAAACTAAAACCAGCAGCAGAACTACTACTACTAACATTGTATCCAGTGCTTGCTCTTAAGGTAGGATACATCAAACCCTTTGTTTCCTTTTCGATCAATTGATTGATGCTTACTTGTTGAGACAATGCTTGTAATTGTGGATTTTGTGCAATGCCGGTTGCTACGCTATTATTTACACCGTCAAAGTTTATTTTAGTATCCACCAAAATGCTGTCTTCAATTATTACAACACGTTTGGTATCCGTTGGCATTGCCATGGTATTTAACAAGTCATCCTTTGCTTGTGCGATTACTATGTTTTGATTTTGCTTTGCTTGTATTAATGCATTTAAGTCTAAACTAGATTGTAAAAAATCGGCCTGATTGGCCATGCCCACTTTTTGTCTTGTTTTTACAATGTCTAATCTTTGCTGACTTGCCTCGATTGATTTTTCAAGTGTTTTTAAATACGCTTGTTGACGCACCACATTATAATACTGTTGCATTACTACTGCAGTAGTATTTTGCATCTGCGCTTTTAACAGTAACCCATTTTGT
This sequence comes from Chitinophaga pinensis, assembly GCA_943324055.2. Lineage (GTDB taxonomy): Bacteria > Bacteroidota > Bacteroidia > Chitinophagales > Chitinophagaceae > Sediminibacterium > Sediminibacterium pinensis_F. The sequence continues at coordinate 520 of CALPKD020000105.1, read as the reverse complement.
TGTTCGATGCTTGCCAAGCGATCCTTGGTAGCCATGATTCGGTAGCCATTAAAAATAATGATAGACGCTGTAAACCCTGCTGATAGCGTGTTTCCGTCCACATCTGATTTGGTGGTGTTACGTGTAGGGTCAGCAAACTTTTGCTTAATCGTACTTAGCGATTTGTTGTCATTAGCGGTTGCTGTAATGGTTGGCAATGCACCTGCAACGCCTAAGTCATTATTGTTTTTAGCAATTGCTAAACTGTTTTCGACAAGTTGTATATTATAACTATTTTTTAAAGCAGTAGTCACCGCCTCGTTCAATGTTAATTTTTGCTGCGCTTGTACTTGATTACTTTGTACTGCGCATATGATACATACAAGAATAGCGATTGATTTTTGCATCGTTCTATTTTAAGGGAAGTTTTGAATTATCCTACTAGTGTACCCACGCCATCACCTTGCACCACTTTTAACAAGTTGCCTGGTTGGTTCATATCAAAAACAATGATTGGTAATTTATTCTCCATACATAAAGT
>CALPKD020000104.1 GCA_943324055.2 Chitinophaga pinensis | reverse complement strand
GCGTTGATAACACCATAAAATCGGGCGATATTTATAGTGCCATTGGGACAGGAGTAAGAGTTAGAAACGAAAACTTGATATTTGGGACCATGGAGCTTAAGGGCTTTTATTTCCCTCGTACCAACTTACAATTGAGTCCGTGGAATGTATCATTTAATACCAATCTAAGATTTAAGTACAACTCAAAAATAATCAGCAAGCCTGATTTTGTACAAATCAACTAGTTTTAGTCAACTTTTACCTCCAATTATTGTTATTCTAACATGGTACAAGCTTATAATTTTTTAGCCAGTTGGCAATTGTTTCCTGAGAAGTGCGAATTCGAATATCAATTGGTACCTAAATCGGGTAACTATAAAATCGAATCTATTCATAATGGTCACTTTTTAAGTTTCAGCCATAATTGGGTAAACATACAAAACGAAGCATTTTATGCTCAATATCAAGTAAACCCAAACGGTGAAATTTTTGATTTTGAGAACAAAGATTTAGCTGAAAATATAACCGCCGAAATCAATAATGGTTCTTGCTTAACTGTACAATTTTTAAAGTCCGATACCGCTTCCCTTAAAGTAGTACATGAAATATTAGCCAATGGCTTTTTAAAAGTAACACATCAAGGCAACAAGGAAGACGGAACCCCTTTTACAAATATCGAGATCTATCATAAACAATTGAGTGTATTACCTTATGCTTCTTCAGCAGGCAGTGTGGCAATTCGTCCAACCAAGGAAGGGGTAATTAAACACAAGGCGCTTTCGGCGATGGAGGATCAAACCAATATGCAACTGAATCAAATCAGAGAGCAAATTGAATTATTAGCAAGACAAGCACAAGAAATTAGAAAACGTAAGGAATTGAGTTTGATGATTTATGAAGCGAAAATTACATTCAAACCGCAAATAGGACAAACCTATCACGTGTATGAAAAAATAGATGGATCCCATGTATTGTCATTAGTTGCTCCTAGCGAATGGGGTGGCGGATCAGGACCCTTTGCAGGTTTTATAGCAACCGTGAAATTGTTAGCAGATCATACTTGGGTAGAGTGTTAACACTAAAATATTAACTTGAACTTAAAAAGCATAATTCGCTAAAATCGCATCTACTCTCTTTTCCACTGCTGGATCTTTAACCACAGGAGGTGCATGATGCTTTTTTATAGTTGCATTAAAAATCAATGGACCATTGGAACCCCAATGTTTATCAGTGATAAAACTATCTACGCCTTCAATATCATGAGAAGGATTGGTTCTTGTAAAACCTGCCCATAAAAAATTATTGATATCCTCGGCCATCCAATGTGCGTCTTCGGTAAGGATTAACATCACTACGCCTTGCTGTTCTAGTAGGTCAGTCCCCTGCCCTTTTAGTTTTTCTTGCAATTGCTCAATACTCATTATTTTAGCATCTAATGCAATCACACCCGGCATTACAAATTTTGCATTGGCATTTAATTGCTTAATCGCATCTGGCACATCACTATTCAATTTTCTTTTTACATCTCCATAGGCAGCAATTACCACCTTGGACCCAGTGTTTAAATTTTCACCCGAATAATCCAATGTATCCATGGTTGTTTTGGTATAAAAATGAATATCTCTTGACAAATCAATACGTTCAAAAATATATTCAAAATATTGAGCAACACGATGTGTACTTATTTGATTGGTATCATCTGCAGTAATAAAAACAAACTTTGCTAAACTCAATTGCCCCGTACCTAAAATATGGTTAGCGATAGTTAAAATTTCGGCAGGCTTTTTATTGTCTAAATAGGGTGTATATCTTTCGCTACCAATAGCCAACAACAATGGATGTACTCCTGCAGCGTCCACCGCGTGTACTTCCTTTAATCCTGGAATCTCATTGGATACGGCAGCACCGGTCATCGCATGAATCAATTGACCAAAACTAGTATCTTCTTGTGGTGGTCTACCTACAACAGTAAAAGCCCAAATTGCATTTTTCCTTGCATACACTTTATGCACTTTCATTACAGGAAAAGGATGTTGTAAACTATAGTACCCTAAGTGATCTCCAAAGGGTCCCTCTGGTTTATTTTCACCAGGAAATACTTCGCCAGTAATTACAAAATCGGCGTCCGTGCTAATACAAAAACCATCCTTATAGGTATACCCAAAACGTTTGCCTGCAAGTACACCTGCAAAATTCATTTCACTTAATCCTTCGGGGAGTGGCATTACCGCAGCAACTGAATGCGCAGGTGGCCCTCCAACAAAACAACTTACTTTTAATGGGAGTCCTTTTTTATTTGCTTTGGTTTGATGTACTCCTATTCCACGGTGCAATTGATAATGCAGCCCAATCTCCTTATTCAATTCATACTCATTACCATCCAATTGTATGCGGTACATTCCTAAATTAGAACTCCCTATTCCTGGCTTATCTGCATCCTCGGTATACACCTGAGGCAATGTAACAAAAGCACCTCCATCCATGGGCCAATGTTTTATTAAGGGCAAATCAGAAATTTGAATTTCTTCATATAATACAGGCTGACTCAAGGGATTTTTATTTGGCAAAGCATTGAGTGCGGCTGGTAAAGCAGCCAATGATTTAAGTGGGCTTTTTAAAGCTGCAGTTGGGTCAATTTTAATATCAATTAATTGTTTGACTTGGGGCAACGTATCTCTAAAAATAAACTCACTACGCTCCAAGGTTCCAAAAATATTAGATGCTGCACGAAACTTACTTCCTTTCACTTTCTCGAATAAAATCGCAGGTCCTTTTTGTTCAAAAACACGCAAATGGATCGCAGCCATTTCTAAGTTCGGATCCACTTCCTCCTTAATGCGCAGTAGTTGTCCTGTGCGCTCTAAATCCAATAAACATGCCTCTAAATTAGAATAAGCCATTCTCTTATAATTGAGTTACAAAAATAACTTAAATTCGCTCATGACTCGTTTAAGTGTGAACATAAATAAGATAGCCACCCTAAGAAATAGCCGTGGCGGTAATAACCCTGACCTACTTCAAGTAGCCAAGGATTGTGAGCGATTTGGTGCAGAAGGAATTACCGTACACCCGCGTCCAGACGAAAGGCATATTCGATACCAAGATGTGCATGATTTAAGCAATATTTTAACCACAGAGTTCAACATTGAAGGAAATCCTAAGGAACAAAAATTTGTAGACCTAGTTTTGGCTACCAAGCCTGACCAGGTAACGCTTGTTCCCGATGCATTAGATCAATTAACAAGTGACCATGGCTGGGATACCATTAGAGAACTTAATTATTTAAAAGAAATTATCCCTGTATTTAAAAACGCAGGAATTCGGGTTTCTATTTTTATAGAACCGAGTATTGAATTAATAAATGCAGCAGCAAAAACAGGAACTGATCGAATTGAATTGTATACCGAATCCTATGCAAAAGAATTTGCTGCAGGTGAAAGAGAAAGCGCAGTTGCATCCTTTAAAATTGCAGCGGCGGCCGCAAAGGAATTAGGATTAGGCATTAATGCAGGGCATGATTTAGACCGTTTTAATTTGGCTTATTTAATTCAATCGATTCCTTATATGGATGAAGTAAGTATTGGACATGCTTTAATTTGTGATGCCTTATATCTTGGTTTAGAAAATACCATTCAATTATACAAAAGAGCACTAACTACTTCATAAAGTTTGATTCATCGTATATGAAAATTTTACCCCTATTTTTATTTGCAGGAATTTGCTTATTTAGTTTGGTTCCTAAAAGTGTATTAGCGCAGACCAAATTGGGTCCCACTCCAAGCAAGGAACAATTAGCATGGCACGAAAAGGAGTTTTATTTATTCATTCATTTTGGCCCAAATACATTTACTGACTTAGAATGGGGACATGGAAGCGAGGACCCTAATGTGTTTAACCCTACTGCCATTGATTGCAACCAATGGGCACAGATCGCGAAAGCGGCTGGTGCAAAAGGTATTATTTTAACAGCAAAACACCATGATGGATTTTCACTTTGGCCAAGTAAGTACAGCAAACACACTGTTCGAGAAAGTAAGTGGATGAACGGAAAAGGAGATGTAGTAAAATTGCTATCTGATGCTTGTAAGAAAGCAGGGATAGAAATGGGTATTTATATTTCACCTTGGGATCGAAATCACCCCGCTTATGGCACTCCCGCATACAATGATATATATATCCAGACCATGAAGGAATTACTTACAGGATATGGAAAGTTTTTTGAATTATGGTGGGATGGCGCAAATGGCGAAGGACCCAATGGTAAAAAACAAGTCTATGATTTTAACCGTTTTCAAGATTCCGCCTTAGCTTATCAACCCCAGTTAATTATATTTAGTGATATTGGTCCGCATGCAAGGTGGATTGGTAATGAAAATGGAATCATTGGCGAAACCAATTGGAACTTACTAGATACTGCCGGGTTTAAACGTGGTGAAGGTGCCCCAAAAAATGACACCTTAAATAGCGGGAATTTTAATGGCAAAAATTGGATTGGAGCAGAGGCAGATGTATCCATTAGGAAAGGCTGGTTTTATCATGCAGAGGAAGACCATACTGTAAAATCGGGTAAGGCATTATTTGAATTATATTTAAAATCAGTAGGACGTGGTGGTAATTTGTTGCTTAATGTACCGCCTAATAGGATGGGCTTATTTGCACCTCAGGACTCAGCAGCTTTAATGGACTTTAAACATATTAAAGATGCTGCCTTTAAAAATAACTTATTCAAGGGCGCACGAATCATTAAGACAACAAACAGTGTTGAAATATATTTAAAGGAACCAACTGAATTAAATGCGATTCAGTTAAAGGAAATATTGAACTTTGGACAGCGTGTTATTCGTTTTGAAATTGTGGGAGGAAATTCAGCAAAAGACTTTACTACTATTGCAAAAGGGACTACAATAGGCCATAAAAGGATTATCACATTTCCTACTCAAAAACTGAAATACATAAGAATTATAGTAAAAGAAACAAAGGCTAATCCCAACTTAGGGGATATCTCAGGCTATTTGTTCAGTAATTAGCAACGAATGTGTAAATTGCACCAAATTCAACAACTATGACCACACCACCACTTGTAGGAATTATCATGGGAAGCGACAGTGATTTGCCAATTATGCAAGCTGCTGCCGAGGCTTTAAAAACCTTTAATATCCCATTTGAATTAACGGTAGTGTCTGCTCATCGGACCCCCGAAAGAATGGTAGAATATGCTAAAACTGCGCGCCAAAGAGGCCTAAAAGTAATTATAGCTGGCGCTGGTGGTGCCGCTCATTTACCGGGCATGGTTGCGGCTATTACAAGTTTGCCTGTTATTGGAGTACCTATTAAATCAAGTAATTCAATTGACGGATGGGATTCTGTATTATCCATCCTACAAATGCCAAGTGGTGTTCCTGTTGCGACCGTCGCTTTAAATGGTGCGAAAAACGCGGGTATATTAGCAGCTCAAATTATTGGAAGTAGTGATGCTAAAATTGGCAACGCCATGGATGCTTACAAAATTAGTTTAGGCACGGAAGTTTTAAGTAAAGTAGAAAAAATGAAAGGTGAATTCAATAATGAATTTGACAAGTAATTAAAACAATTACTTCCTCTTTAATTCCTTTCTTACTCTTTCTCTATTGTAATAATGGTAAACCCTTGTTCCAAAGTATTGGAGTTGGCTAAAATAGAGTCTACCCAAGCCCATCCATAATCTCCTACCCAATCTGCAAAATTATCGACCCGTTCTTGCAAACTGTTGTGAATAAACAATTCCTTTTTGATCTTATGTATCCGATCAATATGAGTAGCCTGTTTTCGCTTTTCCGCTTTGAGCATTTTTTTTTCTAGCTCCGC
>CALPKD020000103.1 GCA_943324055.2 Chitinophaga pinensis | reverse complement strand
GCTTATGAACAGAAATATGCCAACTTTAACGTGCTATTAACCGGTGGTGATATTTGTTATTTTGCTCCTCACCTAAAAAAGAGGATATTTGCGGACCAAAATTTAATATTTAAAGGACTTTATGCTATCTGCAAAAAAAATAATTAGGTTAACCCCTATGGTCGGTTTAGTTTGTTTCATACAATCTGTGCAAGCTCAAATTAATTCTCCCTTCTCTAGATATGGATTAGGCAACGAAAGTTACGTTAGTCAAAATGCAAGCAGCCAGGGAATAGGTGGCTTTACTGCGGCATATACCGCAAGCATGAACGGAAGCTTTGGCCAAAGTATCAACTTTAATAATCCGGCATCTTTTGGAACGATTTACATGACCACTTTTGATTTAGGGCTAAATTTCACCAATACTATACTCAAGGATACCAGCAACCGAAAAGAAAAGTCAAACTATTTGGTTCCTAATTATTTAACAATTGGACTTCCTATTAGTAAAGCAAAAAAGATTGGAATGGCATTTGGATTAAGGCCAATTACTCAAATTAACTATTCGATAAGTGAACTAAAGATATTACCTATTTCTGGAGATACCTTATACAATAACTATGTAGGCTCCGGTGGTTTGAACCAAGCCTTTTTAGGATTTGGAAAGAGTTGGGAAAAAGTGAGTTTTGGATTTTCGACTGGGTTTAATTTCGGTAGAAAGAAGATGCAAAATATAAAGTCATTACAATACAATGCCGACTCTACCTATTTTTATCAAACATTAGCAAGTACCAATACCATTTTTGGAGGCGCATTTTTGAATGTTGGTTTACTAGGTGAATTTTCACTTAAAACGATCTCAAATGCAAAAACAAGTGATAAAACAGAATATACATTAAGTTATGGTGCAACAGTAACATTGAACCAAGCAATGTCTGCAAAACGAGATAGTCTTCGCACAACTGGCATCTTTAGTTCTACTACCGAATCTCCTATTGACACAGCTTATCTTAGGACAGATGTTGCGGGAAAAATAAAAATTCCTGCTTTCATTACAGCGGGTATTGCTTTTCATAAAAAACAATATTCACCAAGAGGCGTTTATGATCAATTGGTAATTGGTATTGAACTTGATCAATCAGCATGGAAGGATAGATATAGTGAATATGGCGCACCAGCAGATCGATTATCCAATGCTTGGATGCTGAGAGCAGGTATACAATTATGTCCGAATTCATTTGATTATGAAAACTATTGGTCTACTGTTACTTACCGTGCAGGATTTTACACAGGTAAAGATTATATCAATTTTGATAACAATGGTTTAAATGTGAGCGCTTTTACTTTAGGAGTGGGATTACCTATTAGAAAGTATCGTTCTTACGATTACCAATTTACTTTACTTAACTTAGCATTTCAGATGGGACAAAGAGGTTCTGTGACGAACGTTTATAAAGAAAGTTTTATTCAATTTACACTTGGGTATAGCCTGAGTGATATCTGGTTCAATAAACGCAAATATGATTAATAAGCGCTTTAATAAAATTATAACGATAGCAGTTACTTGTCTAAGTAGCTGCTTTTTTATGCTTTCCTGTGAAAACAATGTAAATGAGGTAAAGGCACTCAGCTCGAGGGTTGGCGGAATTGATATAGGGAAAGATGTGGCGATATATATAAGTAATGGCGGCAAGATGACCGCTAAATTAACAGCCCCGTTAATGAAAAAATATCTATTGGATAGCGGAAGAATGATGGAATTTCCGCAAACTATTAAAGTAGATTTTTATACAGACAGTGCCGTAATCGAAAGTAAGTTAAGCGCAAAATATGCACATTACATAGAGGCCGAAAATAAGATTTTTTTACGCGACAGCGTGGTGGTTTACAATGTATCAGGGGATACACTTTGGTGCAATGAGATGATATGGGACCAAAGTACAAGTAAGTTTCATACCGACAAAGGAGTGATTGTAAAGCAACACAACCCCCTTTCTAAGGTATATGGCAAAGGCTTTGAAGCAGATCAAAATTTAAAGGATATTAAAATTATTGATGTGCAATCCAATAGCTTTGCAATTATATCAGACAGTACTAGTAGCAAACCTTAACAAGTAGATTTTATGGAATACAGAAAAATGGGGAAAACAGGCTTACAATTAAGCGCACTCAGCTTTGGAAGTTGGGTAACTTTTCACAAACAAATCAATGATACTATTGCCGACGAATTAATGGGTATTGCTTATGATGCAGGAGTTAATTTTTTTGACAATGCCGAAGTATATGCCGGAGGTGAAAGTGAAAAAATGATGGGCCGTGTGATCAGTAAAAAAAATTGGGACAGAACCTCCTATGTATTATCATCAAAAGCATATTTTGGATGGAGAGGAATTGAAAACAAACCCAATCAAACCGGATTAAGTAGAAAGCATTTAACAGAAGCTTGTCACGAAGCATTAAAACGATTACAAACGGATTATTTAGATTTATATTTTTGTCATAGACCTGACAAAAGCACCCCAATTGAAGAAGTGGTACAAACAATGAACACGTTGATTCAACAAGGTAAAATATTGTATTGGGGCACGAGTGAATGGAGTGGTGTTGAATTAATGGAGGCGCACAGAGTTGCTGCTGCCCACCATTTAATAGGCCCCTCTATGGAGCAACCGCAGTACAACTTATTTGAACGCGAAAAAGTAGAAAAAGAATACTTAGAGATCTATAAAAATGTAGGATTAGGCACTACTATTTGGAGTCCACTTGCTTCGGGATTACTTACCGGAAAATACAATGATGGAATACCCGAAGGTTCTAGGTTCCAAGTAGAAGGAATGGAATGGTTAAGGGACAGATGGCTAATTCAAGACAAAGTAAAACGAGTTCAGCAACTAGGTGCGCTTGCAAAGGCTTTAAAAGTAAGCACCGCGTCCCTTTGTATTGCATGGTGTATCAAAAACCAAAATGTAACCACTGCAATTTTAGGAGCAACCAATAAAATACAATTATTAGATAATTTAACCGCATCCGAAACAGCTACTTTACTCACTCCTGAAATAATGGAGCAAATCGAAGGTATTGTTGAAAGTAAACCCAAACAACCTGAGTGGTAATACCCTCACCCTATCCTACTAATTTGTTATATATGATTTTTGCAATAATCGCTTCTCTACTATTAATTGGGTTTTTTTCCGGCTACGAAATTGGATTCGTGAGTGCAAATCGCTTGAGCTTAGAACTTAAAAAAAAGCAGGGAAATAAAGCAGGGCAAATCATTGCAAGCTTTTTACAAGCTCCTACACAATTTATTGGCACTTGTTTAATAGGCCTAAATATTTCATTGGTTGTATTTGGTATTTTATTTGAGCAATTATTAGATGATTACGTTTGGGCTAAGCTAAAGCTCGATGAGTATTCTATTTTACTAGGAAACACGATTGTATCTACCTTAGTTATTTTATTAATTGGAGAACTCGTCCCAAAAGCAATATTCAAAGCCAGAGCCGCTTCCATGATTACTCGATTCGCCCCTGTTGCTAACTTTTTTCATCTATTATTTAGTCCTTTAACTAAAATGATGGTGAATTTAGCCCAATGGGTTTTAAAACACCTTTTTCAAGTAAAAGTAACTAATAAAAAAGAGGCCTTCTCTAAGGTAGATTTGGCGCACTTTATTCAGCAATCTACAGAGCAACAACAACAAGATTTAAATACTGATTTATTTGAAAACGCACTTAGTTTACCCGATATTAAAATCAGAGAATGTCTAGTCCCAAGAACTGAAATTGTAGGGATAGAATTAAATACTTCCATTGATGAACTTAAGGCGGTATTTATTGAAACAAAATTAAGTAAGTTAATCGTATACGAGGATACACTTGACAATATTGTAGGCTATGTGCATCAGCTTGATTTATTCAAAAAACCAAATAGCATTGCGCCCATCTTACACCCAATCATTTTAGTTCCTGAAAGTATGAATGCAGCTGATTTAATTAGTTTGTTCTCTAAAAAAAGAAAGAGTATTGCTTGGGTAGTAGACGAATTTGGTGGCACAGCTGGGATTGTCACCATGGAAGATGTTTTAGAGGAAATTTTCGGAGAAATTGATGACGAATATGATGAGCAAGAATTTTTAGAAAAGAAATTGTCCGATACGGAGTATGTATTTAGTGGCCGCTTAGAACTAGACTACTTATATGAAAAATATGGTATAGACTTCTCCGCTGATAATTCAGAAACACTAAGTGGTTATCTAATTCACCATCATGAGGAAATCCCAAAGATTAGAACCATTATTCATTTGGCCCATTTTGATGCTGAAATCCTAGCGGTAAGCGATACCCGAATTGAAAAGGTTAAAATAAAAATCCACTAGTGTAATTTTTTCCTTTTGACTCCCTCTTTTCCCTTATAAGCCTTAACTTTAATGCTCATTGATATTCATTCATGGCACTATTTGACAGATTTACTAAGAACGACGAATCAGAGATGTCCTTCATTGATCATCTCGAAGTATTAAGAGGCACCATTGTACGTTCCCTCTTTGCTATATTAATAACCTCTATTGTTGTTTTTATATATAGAGACTGGATCATGGACTATGTAATTACTGGCCCAATCAATCCTGACTTTATAACATACCGCGCATTTTGTGCCTTAAGCCATAAACTTCATTTAGGGGATGCCTTATGTATGCCGCCTGTAAAAGTGTCTATGCAGAGTACCACTTTTGGAGGACAATTTTTAAGCAGTATTAGCATGGCCTTTGTGGGAGGACTTATTATTTCCTTCCCTTTTATCTTTTATCAAATCTGGGCATTTGTAAAGCCAGCTTTAAAAGAAAAAGAATTGAAAAATACCCGTTTTATGATTTTTTGGGTGTCTTTCTTTTTCTTTTTTGGTGCAGCATTTGGGTTTTTTGTATTAGGCCCTTTTACCTTTAATTTTTTAGCAAGTTTTCAGTTAGGCACAAGAGGAGTGATTGCAACGATTCCTACTTTCTCTGATTACTTAGATAATTTAACCAACTTAATATTAGGTTGTGGAATCGCTTTCGAGCTTCCGGTAATTGTATTTTTATTGACTAAGATCGGAATCATTACTCCAAAGCTTTTGACTACTACGCGTAAATATGCGGTCGTAATTATTTTAATTATATCTGCATTTATCACACCGAGTCCTGATTGGTATAGTCAAACCATCGTATTCATCCCATTGTATACTTTGTTTGAATTTAGTATTATTGTTTCAAGATGGGCACACAAGTCTATAAAAGATAAAGAGGACGAAGCCTGGGATTAAAAAAAATAGTTCATAAAAATTTATTTAACTTTTAACTATACCTTATGTCATTTGTATTTGATGCGAGCAAACCCATTGCAATTGGTGCAGACCATGCCGGAGTAGATTATAAAAACGAAGTAAAAACTTGGTTAGAAGCACAAGGATATACTGTAAAAGATTTTGGCACTTACAACAGTGACTCAGTAGACTATCCTGACTTTGCACATCCAACCGCATCTAGTGTTGAAACTGGAGAAGCCGCTTTTGGTATATTGTTTTGCGGTAGCGCAAACGGAGTTGCAATCACTGCGAATAAACACGCAGGCATAAGAGCTGGGCTATGCTGGGAAACTGAAATTGCTGAATTAACGAGACTTCATAATGATGCAAATATGATTTGTGTCCCCGCTAGATATGTAACTATCGAATTGGCTAAAAAAATGATTGAAAAATTTATGACAACTGCATTTGAAGGTGGACGTCATCAAAATCGTGTAAATAAAATTTCTTGTAATTAAACAAAACAATCACCATGAAAAAACTGATTTGGCTATTATTGCCCCTAATG